>NZ_WSSC01000002.1:0-300000 GCF_009792895.1 Pigmentibacter ruber | reverse complement strand
TGATAAAGATGAATTACTTAGAAAACTTTTTCTTCGTAAAGAAGAAGAAATGATCAAATTTTTTGATGATACTATGGATTTGTGGATACCCGAAAATGCAAAAAAGCCGCTCACGTAAACTAA
The DNA here is from genome assembly GCF_009792895.1 of Pigmentibacter ruber. Lineage (NCBI taxonomy): Bacteria > Pseudomonadati > Bdellovibrionota > Oligoflexia > Silvanigrellales > Silvanigrellaceae > Pigmentibacter > Pigmentibacter ruber. The sequence goes on along the minus strand of NZ_WSSC01000002.1, from coordinate 299,877 downwards.
ACACTTCTCTTCTTTCTCGCCTGCAAAATGTAGAATGCCCTGATACAACATATATTAGTGAAAAATTCCCCATCGTTATGAAAAAAGGGAAGGGAATATATGTCCAAGATGTTGATAATAATAAATATATAGATTTTACAGCTTGTTTTGGTGTTCTAGCACTTGGGCACAGGCCTCAAACAACACTTCAGGCCATTAGAAAACAGTCTGCAAAATTAATTCATGGTATGGGCGATGTTCATCCAACCGAAGCAAAAATCAATTTGTTAGAACTGATTGCAAAAATAACCCCCTATGCAAATCCAAAATCATTGTTAAGTCAAAGCGGTGGAGATGCTATAGAATCTGCAATAAAAACAGCCATGCTTGCAACAAAAAGGTTTCAATTTTTAAGCTTTTCAGGTGGATATCATGGATTGCAATTCGCACCACTTGCTCTCAATCACAGACAAGATTTTATTCATGGATTTGAGCCTTGGCTCTTCAATAAAAGTGTTGCAATTCCTTTTCCTGCTTTTTCTGATGATGAAACTTTTCTAGATTCGCAGCAACTAAAAAACATTCATCAACTTTATCCTGAAAGTGTTGTCCTAAATTTACTTGAAGATGAATTAAAAAAGAAAGTATATGCAGCATTAGTATTAGAACCAATCCAAGGAAGAGGAGGGAAAAGATCTTTTACTCCAGATTTTCTAAAAACCTGTAAGCAATTATGTACACAATATGGAACACTCCTCATTTTTGATGAAATTTATACTGGATTTGGTAGGACAGGAGAAATGTTTGCTTTGCAGCATTGTAACGTAACACCAGATTTACTTTGTTTAGGAAAAGCTATGGGCGGAGGACTACCTATTAGTCTATGTATTGGCGACATTATGGATGTGTGGGGAAAATCTAAAGGCGAGGCAAGACAAACTCAAACATTTTTAGGCCATCCTTTAGCATGTGCTGTTGCCTTTGAAACTATTAAAACAATTCAAAAACAACTTCCAAATTTTCAAAAAGAGCTTGTTAAAATTGATGCTGAATTTTTAAAATTCAAACATAATATGCAAAAAGAAGGACTTTATACACGGTTTCCTTTTGTAATAAGAGGAAAAGGTTTTATGAAAGGATTATGGTTTTATAAAAGCGATGCAGCATTTTGTGTTCCCTTAATGGAGCAATTATTGAATCATGGTTTTATTGTTTTACCTGAAGGAGAGAGAGCCGATGTTCTCTCCTTTACTCCACCTTTAATTATAAAAGCTGAACATTTTAACAAAATATTTAAAACCATTTTACAACTTTTAAAGAATACCGTCTAAAGGAAGAGATAATGACTCAACATGTAGAGTGTTCCCAAATAACAAAATACAGTAATGAAAAAATTATCGGTACAGCAGCAAATTATGATATTCAATTAAGTATTGAATTAGAAGAGCCTTGGGACGCAATTCCAGTTAAATCAAACAAATACCCTGAAGAATTTAAGTTATTACCTTCTATATTAGCTAAAAATAAGATTAATGTTGGTATTAATTATTTTTCTAAAAATGAGCATTGTGAAAATAATTTCACAAAAATTTTTATCTTTAAAAAATCTTTTTCTGAATTTAATTTTTATGAAAAAATAGAACTGAGTATACCTCATTCACAATTAAATTTATTTTCAAATTATTGCTTAGATTATTTGCAAAATAAAAATTCAAATTTACTAGAATGGAGCATAAAAAGTAATTCCTCTACTAAGGAAATTTTTATTTGTGTGCACAGTAATAGAGATCAATGTTGCGGTAAATATGGTTTCACTCTTTTTCAAAAATTTAATGAAATTATTCATCAAAATAATCTTAACTTTCGTGTCTGGAAATCTTCTCATATTGGTGGGCATAGATACGCACCGACATTTTTTGAAGCTCCAAGCATGCGTTGGTATGGTCTTTTTGATTTAAATTTAGCCGAGGATTTTCTTCTAAGAGATAAAAATAAATTATTTGTAAATAATAATTATCGAGGAATGAGTGGTTTAAATAATAAAATAGCATCTCTTGTAGAAGGTGAATTATTTAAACAATATTCTTGGGAATGGGAATCCTTTAGTAATAAAAATTATGAAATAGTAACAAATCCTGAAAAAGAAGGTCTTTTAGTATATTTCTATTATAATCTAAACAAAGAAACAATTAAAAGAATTTTTCAAGTAATAGAAACAAATTCAATTGAAAATATCTCTAGTTGTGGTTCAGCAGAAAAGAAATTAACTAAACAGTATCTTATTACAGAGATAATTTAAAATTTTACTTCTAATTATAGGATTAATTAGAAGTATGCAAAAAAATTTACATTCCAAATGCAAAGCTCTTATAATCAATAACTTCACTTTCTCTAATTTGCTTAAATGCTTTGGCGTATTCAACTAATAAATTTGTTGCAAATTTAATTCTATTTCTAATGGCCTCATCAGTTGGATTTGCAGGTTGTTCTGATTTTAGGACATTACCACAATCGCGAATAATTAAATGCTCAGGAATATAACAAATTCGATTGTTTTTATAACTGCTAGTGCGTAATTCACTTACTGGATATGCTCCACTTCCTCCTGCAGATACTGAAGTAATTAAAGCGGGCTTATGGCCAAATTCTTTTGGAGAAGCGAGTAAAAATAAGTTTTTTAATCCAGCAGGAACCATTCCATGCCATTCTGGAGAAATAATAACAAAAGCATCTGAAGTTTGAAATTCTTTCGCAATTGGTGACCAAACTTTTTGCCAATTTTCATTTTCTGCATTCCAAAATTCTTCATCAAAAAAAGGCAAAGGATTATTTGCGAGAGAAAAGAAATTAATATCTAAATTATGATTTTTTTTAAAAGTATTTTCAATAAATTTACCAACTCTATCTGATTCTGAATGTTTTCTATGACTACCAGAAATTATAGTTATCTTCATTCTAACCTCAATAATAAGGAACAATATTCAATTAAACTTCGTTATAAATTATTTAAGAAATTCAAGCAAGGAAGGTGTAAGCATTTTAGAACTTGCTTGTAATGTAAAATTAAGTGCTGTTTCAGCACGTTTTAAATCTAATGCAGATTTAACTAAATCAGCTCCCTCTAAATTATTATTGTCGCTATGTAACTGAGATTCTCCTCTGTCTAATCTTTCAGAAACATCTTCTAAAGCAACACGTCTCGCGCCTAACGAGGCTGTAGCTGTAACAACAGAATTCATTGCACCATCTAAGTCAACCATAGACTGGTGCAATTGATCTTTATCCCAAGCAAAAAGAGACTCATACATATTTTGTAAGATATTAACCAATGGAGGACGTTTTCCTTCCATACCACCAGGAACATCAAAGACCATTCTTCCACTAACATTGATTGGTCTAAAACTATCTTCGTCGACTTGAATAAAAATATATCCATCATCACCTAAATAATGTCCATCAGGTGAGACTGGTGGTTGTGTTGTTTGGAAACCACCAAAAACATATTTATCACCATATGTTGTGTTACCTAAAATAATAACATGATTTAAAATTTGTCGAATTTCTTCTGCAACAGCTTTACGAGACGCATCATCATAAATATTATTTGATTGCTGAATAGATAATTCTTTTGCGCGAATTAATGATTCATAAATTGAGGTTAATGCATCTTCTGTTTTAGCTAAATAGCCTCGACCAAAATCTAAAGATTTTCTATATTGATCTAAATTAGAGATACGTGTTCTGTTACGCAAAACTCTAATTGTTGCAACAGGATCATCACTTATTCTTTTTAATTTTCTTGCAGAAACAGCTGTTTCATGAACATCATCTGCAATATTCTTAACAGTTCCTATTCTGTCTAGGGTTGATCCGTATCTATATTGTTCTGATATTCGTGGATTTACAGGCATATAAACTCCTCAAAAACTTAGAACATTACCTTTTTAAATCCAATACAGTTTTAAACATTTCATCAGCGGTTGTTACTACTCTTGAACTCGCAGTAAATAAGTGTTGATATTTTAAGAGATTTGCAGCTTCATCATCTAAAGAAACACCAGCAACACTTTCTCTTTGCGCTTTTAAGCGATCAAAAACAATTTGTGAAGCTGTGGCTTCTTCTTTAGTTTTTAAAGCTGCAATACCAATTTTACTAATCATTTTATCATAAATACCAGTTATCGTGGTTGTTTCATCATCAAATAATGGTTCATAGAATAGTTTTACAAGCTTATTTGCTACAACATTATCGCCTGGAGTTGTTGTAGACATAGCAGCTCCAATAGCATTTGGGTTATAAACAATTCCTAATGATACTTCGATATCTTGTGCTGGCTCTCCTGGTCCATTTAATCCTTCAAAAAATACTCTCCCATTTGTTTCTTTCATATCATTAACACCATATCCTTTAACATGAATGTCATTAAAGGAATCACCAAAACCTTTGGCCAATGAATTTACTTCGTTTCTTAAATTTTGTGCATACTTATCTCTAATTTGCAATAATGCACCCATTTTTCCAGTTTTGATTAAATGGGTCATATCAAAATAACGTTCTTTTTCAAATTCTGAAACAACAACATTAGGCATACTATTAACTGTATAAATATCTTCAAGCATAAATCGCGAAGATAAACCACCTTCCACTAATAAACTTTCACCAGGTCCACGTAAAGTAATTTGATCATTACTATCTTTATAGGCATTAATATCAACTATAGAGCCTATTTCTTTAATCAATTTATCTCTTCTATCTTCAAGATCGTTTACATCAGAAAGATTACCCGCACCCATTTCACGGATTTGTCTGTTTAATTTTGCTACTTCCGCAATTTTTTGATTTACAAGATTGATATTTTGTCGAATTTCTTCATTGGCATCAGTTTGTACTTGTACAATATTTGCATGTGTTGAATTAAAAGATTGCGCTAATGCTTTACCACTCTCTATTGTATTAATTCGTACTGAAGGTTCTTCAGGAAAATTAGATAATTCACGAATAGAGTTAACAAAACTTGTAAATCTATCACGTATTGTAGAAGTCAAATCTGGATTAAAAAAACTTTCTAACTTTTTTAATCCATCTGAAAGAGTTTCGGTTCTACTTTGTTCTTGTACTTCTCTTCTTAATTGACCTTCAATAAATTTATCATGTGCTCTGCGGATACTTTGTATTCTAGAACCATCACCAAAAACGTGGTAACCATATTCAATTGGCCATTTTGTTTCTAAATTAACAACTTGTCTACTATAACCAGGAGTTTGAGCATTAGAAATGTTATGACCAGTAACATCCACTCCCACTCTAGAGTTTTGCAGCGATTCGCTACCCATATTTAAAATGTGGTTTAATGTTGCTACCATTCTGTTCCTTTAAGCTTTTATTCGCATTGAAGAATTAACTGAACCTTTATTTGCATTAGAATGTGCTTTTCCAAGATTGTCATAATTCATACCAATATTAGCTTCTGATTGAAATAAATTTATTGATAAAGTAATATTTCTTAGTAATTTTTTTAAAATTAATTGATTTCTATAAATCCGAGGATAGACAGTTTCAAATAAATTTTCAAATTCATTTGCTGTGTAAAGAATATTTTCTTCTACTTCCAAAATTTTTTTGTATGTATCTTCATTTACCAAAGTTTTAATATTATCTAAATATTTCTTAAAAGTAATTTTAAATAAACTTAAGGAAAGTTTTTGACCCCTAGGATCAAAAGCTATCATATAGCAAATTTTTCTTAAAATAGATACCCTTCTCTGTTCCAATGATTGTGATATTCTTGAGTGCTGATCTTTTACTATTACTATTTTTTCAAGTGCTGTTAAATCACAATTTGTAATAGCAAGCTCTTCTTCTTCTAAAATTGGAATGTATTCAATATAATTGGATATTTGTTTTTTCAATATATCATTAAATTGTGAAAGCAGTGTAATTAGTTCTTCCATATCTTTTCACTTTATATAAATTATCTAAAAACAACTCCTGGATCTTTTGCTAACTCATCACGCATAGCTTCCCTAACCATAGCATTAGCAACCTTTTCTGAATCTACTTTATATTCACCTTTATCAATAAGATCTTTAAAATATGCTACTTTATCATCTCTTATATCAGGTGATTCTTCAGCTATTTTTTTAGCTAAACTCATCTCTTTTGCTTTTTGTGAGATTTGCACATTTGCGGCTTCTTTAATACCAGGAGGAGTTGCGGCTTTTGCATAATTTGCTGCTGCATTTTTTATGTTTGCCTTCTCCGGTTTTTCGACTTTTCCTGCATCTGCACTTTGAATAGCATTTGCTAAATTTGCAGAGTTCTTTACTCCATTCACTGCCATAAAGCCCTCCTATAAAAGGTTTGCTTAAGAGTACCTTAATTTTTAAAATCTTTAGAGGAAAAAAATAGTAACAGTCAAAATCTATTTATATTAGGTAACATTAAACAATTTTTACTTTAAAGTAGGCAAAATTAACAGGCAATAAATAAGGTTATAAAATTAAATCAATCTTTTTTATAATAGCACAAATTAAATATATAATATTTTCAGTATTGAAATTGACGTTTCAACATGATTTTATACAATCCACCAAATGCGAGATAGAGGAGACGAAAAATGGTGGATCAGGTAATTGAATGCAAAGACCGACCTTGGCAAAAAAATTATGGGCCAGGAACAAATCTAGATTTAGGTCAATTTGAATTTTCAAATTTAGCAGATATGGTGACACGCAGTTCTGCTAGATGGAAAGACAAAATTGCCTGCAGTATGGTTCTGCACAATGGCATGGAAAGTAAGCTCTCTTACTCTGATATTGAATTATATTCAGATGCATTTGCTGTTTATTTAAGAGAAGAGTTAAAACTTGCAAAAGGTGACAGGGTCGCTATTCAATTACCTAATTGTTTATCATATCCCATTGCAGTATTTGGTGTATTTAAAGCAGGTTGTGTCTTAGTAAACGCAAACCCATTATATACAGCTTATGAAATGCAGCATCAGTTTAAAGATAGTGGAGCAAAAGTTTTAATTATTATTGATATGTTTGCAGATAAGCTAAAAGAAGTAATTCCTAACACAAATATAGAAAAAGTTATTTTAGTAAGTGTTGTTGATTTTTTTCCAATTTTAAAAAGAACAATAGTTCATTCTGTTTTGAAATTTGTGAAAAAACAAATACCAAAGTGTGAAGTATATACAACAAGGATTACTTCAGCTATCCATAAAGGAATAAATATTCAAAAAGCAAAGCAATTAAATCCACATAAATACTGGAGTAATATTACTCTCGAAGATTTATGCGCTTTACAATATACTGGAGGAACTACTGGCGTGAGCAAAGGTGCAATGCTTACCCATAAAAACCTTTTAGCGAATATGTATCAAATTGTAGAAATGGGGAAATCAAAAATTGAACCTGGTAATGAGTATATTTTATCAGTTTTACCACTTTATCATATCTTTGCTTTTACTGTAAATTTAATAACATTTTATTATTGTGGTGGAGAAAGTATATTAATTCCCAATCCAAGACCACTAAAAAATTTAGAAAAAGCATTTTCAATGAAGAAAATCACTTGGATTTCAGGAGTAAATACTTTATTTAATGGACTATTAAATGAAAAATGGTTTGCTGAAAAACCACCTAAAGATTTAAAAGCTTCAATTGCTGGCGGAGCTGCTTTGCATAAAGCTGTAGCAGAAAGATGGAATATTGTAACAAAAACCATAGTTGTAGAAGGCTTTGGCCTGACTGAGGCTTCTCCTGTTGTTACCTTTAATCCCATAAATGGAATGATAAAAAGCGATACGGTTGGCATCCCTATGCCAAGTACTGATGTTGTTCTTTTGAACGAAGAAGGAATACCAGTTCAATTGGGAGACGCAGGTGAAATTGCTGTTCGAGGGCCACAAGTGATGAAAGGTTACTGGCAACGTCCTGAAGAAAGCGCCAAATGTTTAAAAGGAAATTGGCTGCTCACTGGCGATATAGGTGTAATGGATAATGATGGATATATAAAAATAGTTGATCGTAAGAAAGATATGATATTAGTGAGTGGATTTAATGTGTATCCAAATGAAGTAGAAGATTGTATTGCTAAATTAGCTGGTGTTGGTGAAGTCGCTGTCATTGGCGTACCTAATGAAAAGACAAATGAAGCTGTAAAAGCATTTATAGTAAGGAAGGATGACTCTTTGACTAAGGAAAATGTTTTGGAACATTGTCATAAATTCATGACAAGTTATAAAGTACCTAAACAGATTGAATTTAGAACAGAGCTTCCAAAATCTCCAATAGGAAAAATTCTCCGAAAGAATCTGCGAGAAGAGTCAATGAAAAAAATATAAATCAATAATTTTAGAATCTGGTGAGAAATGAGAAATTTAAAAAAAATTTTCATCACAATTTATCTTTTTATTTTCTTCAAATTTCCAGTTTTAGCTGACAATAACAATCAAAAAGTAACAATAAATAATATCGTTACTTTTGGAGACAGCTTATCTGACAATGGCAATTACTTAAATGCTTCAAAAGAAACAAGTAATCCTATGCCACTCAAACCTTATTTTGCAGGAAGAGCAAGTAATGGGAAAATTTGGCTAGAATATTTAGCCGAAGAAAATAATTTTAAAATGTTAAATTATGCTTTTTTAGGAGCCTTAACATCTGACAAAAATCCAAGATATCCAGAAGCAGTTGATCTCATAAATCAAATAAATAAATTTGAGAATGAAAATAAGGGTAAAGATTTTAGTAACACAATGTTTTTCCTTTGGGCAGGTGCTAACAATATTTTTAAAATGAATTTTAAAGAACCAATAGAGACTTTTAATACATTATATAATTTAACAAATGATATTTCTCAAAGTTTAACTAAATTAAAAAATTTGGGTGCGAAAAATATTTTTATCGCAAATATACCTGATTTAGGTAACATTGCATTAACAACAGAAATTGATAGCTTTAAAAAAATGAAATGGATTTTATCTAATATCACAAAGTTAGAAAACTATTTACTGGATAAAAAAATTGCTAATTTTAGAGATGAAAATAAAGATATTAATTTAATTTACTTTGATGCCTTTGAATTTTTAAATAAAGTTAGGCAAAATCCAGGGAGATATTTTGTTAGTAATATTAAAAACGCCTGTTATGTGGGAGTCCCTAGTAAACCAGCTATTCCAAATGAAAGTTGTAGCAAGGCACAAGAATTTTTATTTTGGGATTTGGTTCACCCCACAACTAAAATTCATTGCTTTGCAGCAATCGAAGTAGGGAAAGTTTTAAAAGAAAAATATCAGTTAAATAGTAAAAATAATTTAACTGATAAATTTTGTTCCGATTTAAAATGAAAGAAAATTTTTTTCATTTTAATTTTTTATTTTTAGTGTCCACATCTTTGCCATTGCAAAGCATAAGTAGTTTGTACACTTCCATCCGCTGAATCTGTAGTTAAAGTTGCATATCCATTAGGATTATTTGGTCCAACTTGTGCGATTAAAGAAGTATTTACATTTAATCCACTTAATGATCCACAAGGAGACCAAACTAAATTATTAATTCCTAAAGTATCACTAATAGTATAATCACCAGAAGTAGGACCTCTAAATACTGTATTTAGTCTAGCTTGTTGCAGATTTCCTTGAAAATAATACAATGCTTGTTGAGAACCATAAGTTCCTGCGCTTAAATTATAAAAGCCGCGATAATCCATTCTTGCAATGGAATAGGACCATCCTTGAGGAAATTCAAAGTTAATCAATATTTGACAATTTTTTCTATCAAGTGAATTTGATCCTGCTGCATTCACAACATACTTATCAAAAATCATAGTAAAGGACTTCAGGTCAGGTGCAACAACGGCACGCGCAGAACCCGCTGGACAACCACTACCACCATAGGATGGATTAGGTTGACCGTTAACTACAGGTGGGATTGTAACATACGGAGGAACATCAGCCATTGCAGAAACAGTAAAACCAAGTGCAAAAATCGAACCAAAAAGAGCACTAACTAACTTCATACAAATAACCTCCAATGCATAGTAAAATAATTGTACCTACAATTATTGACCAGCATGACTAAGAAAACTATGGAAAATTTAAAGACAATTCTTTGAATGAAAAAAATTATCAATTATTTTTTTACTTGTCCAGAAATTTCTGCAAATTTGTATTTTATTAAATTTTTATTTATGGTAACAAAAGAAATTGATTTTTATCTATTTTTATTAAATTTATTATCAAAAACAAAAAAGACATTTTACTAAATTAGCAAAATGTCTTTTTTAAAAAATTACGAATTAGTTTTTTTCAGTTACCTTTTTGTAACAATCATTAAAATCTTTAATTGTCATTCCGTTTCCTGCAGCACAAAAATAATGTTTCCATTTTTGTACTAAAGTTTTATGATCTGCATTTAAAACTAATCGTTTTAAATAATGCTCATCCGCTTGATTTGTATCTTTCGACCACGCGCTCAATAATATTTCATAGCCATGAGTCAAATGCCCAGCGCTGGTATGTAACTCAGAAAAAGATTTTGGATTTTCGTCCCATTTTTGTTCATTTAAATCATAAGAATGAACTTTTGAATCAATCAAAGTATTTTCCTTGTTAAGTTTAAAAATTTTAAACCCTGGATTATTTCTTAGTGAAGTTAATGAAGGTACAGATGAGGATGAAAGACTTTTTGAAGCATCAATCATTTGGAATCCATCATGATGTGTATGGCCTACCAATATACCTGAAATTCTTTGTGAATTTGTTTTAAGAATATTTAAATAAGAATTAGAATGTACTTCACTCTTCCAAAATGGTACAGCTGAACCATCTTTAGACACAGATGAAGCATAACCATCAATTCCATTTGGAATATGGGAGATGACTAAAACTTTATTTTCCGCAGGAATACGGAATTCATCTTTATTATCTTTATTTTCATTGTTATTTGTTTTTTCTGCAGCTTTAAATAAATCACTAAACCAATTCAATTGATTTTTGGCACTGGAGTCAATGTCAGAACCATCTACTGATTGTGCTTTATTGGATAACATATTGGTATTTAAAGCAACGATAGATAATTTTTTATCTGCTAGATTTATAGTATAATAGCCACCTTCAGTAACAAAAGTTTTTGATTTAGTTAATTGCTTAGCATTGCTTCCCCAAATAACTGACAAATCTTTATAAAAATTAGAACTTTTAGGATTATCAAAATTATAGTTTGCTTTATAGGAATCATTATTTCCAATTACAGGAAACACTTCAACATCTTTTGGCAGTTTTGCATTCACTGTTATACTAATGTATTCAAATGTTTTTTTAATAAATGACTCTACTTCATTTTGTTGCGTTAATTTAGCATAGTCATTTAACTTTTGATGGAAACCATGAGTTAAGAAATCTCCCAAAATAACTACAAAATCAATATTTTCTGATTTTGCTACTGTTTCTAATTGTGTCAAAAATTTTTGATATAAGCCGAAGTTTGTATTTGAATTTATTGTAGACACTTTTTCTGAAGTTAAATATTTTGCAAAAACTTTATCCCAATCTTTAACTTCAGCAGAATTTAATTCTTTCATTAGTGCGTTACATTTACTCTCACTTGTACTCAATTTATTATCAGCTTTTTCAGCATCACAAAGAGAAAATGGATTATAATGGATATCACTCACAGCTAAAACATTTTTTTCTTTTTCAGCTTGAAATTCATTAGATTTAGTAGAACAAGAAACAGCAAAAAGTGACAGCATTGCAATTAAGTTAATTTTTTTCATTTATTTTATTTCCTATATAGATTTAAATAATTTATGTTTATTGTTTAATAAACATAAAAATACTTATACTTTATAAATTTTAACTTTCAAGTAAATAAAAATAATAATTTAATATTTTTTTTAAATTATTGTAAATATGGAAAATTTTATACGCTAATTAATGGTGAGAAGAGTGTGCGCGATGAATATTAGGTAACTGACTTTTTACAGATTCATCTTTTGTATTTTCTTCTTTACGAGAAATCTGCTTATCTCCTAAGCGTTTTTTATTTTCTGGTCTATTAAGTAGATAATCTTTAGTATAAACCCATTTTTGTTCAGGCATTCCAGCCATTGAGTATTCAGATCCTAAGCGTATCGCATCGACAGGACAAGCTTCTTCGCAATAACCACAAAATACACAACGCAATATATCTATTTCAAAACGAACTGGATATTTTTCAATCCCATTGTCTTTTGCTTGACCAGCAACAATTGTAATGCATTGTGCGGGACAATTTGTTGCACACAAAAAGCAAGCAGTACAACGCACTTCCCCATTAGGACGTTTTGTTAAAAAATGTGCGCCTTTAAAACGTTCAGAATATTTATATTCGACTTCAGGCCACTGTACAGTAACAGACTCTTCAAGTTTTAAGAGTTGCTTAGCAAAAGTTGATATAGTTTGACCCAATCCAAGTAACGTTGTTGTTAAATAACCATTTTTTAAACTCTTCTGCGGATCTTTCGATACATTTATATATCCCATACTCTTTTGCCTCTTAAATTTTTATTGCAGAAAAAATATCTTCAATACCTAACATTGCTGGAAATACAGGTGGGTTTGCTTTTAATTTTTGGTTGATTCCATTGTAATTAACAAACGTTCCATTTTTTTCAGCAAAAACTTTTGTCGGTATAACTAAAGAAAACTTTTTAGTTGCTGGATTTTTAGAAGAGCCAAAATAAATAACATTTGGTAATTCAGCAAAACGATTTATTTCATTTGCATATTGCGTATAAGACTTCTCCATTTCTGGACCAAAAACAAAAACAACTTCCGCATGTTGTTCAGCCAGAGGAGCGAAACTATCACCTAATGAAACAGCACTTATACTTTGATTTTCTAATACCTGCTTTAGACCTGCGGTATTAGGGTTTTTATCACCACGAAACAAGATACCATCAAAGTCGTTTAGTTTCTCGCTAGGATCACGCCATATAAATGTTTTGAATTGCACTCCAATAACATTTTTTAACGTTTCAAGAATGACTTGATACTCTTCATTTGTATATTGAGGAGTTAATACTAAAGCTACTTTTTCAGACTTACCTTTATAGGTTGCAAGTTTTTCAGTAAGCTTTTTATTAACATCTGACCATGATAGTGATTTTCCACCAGCTAACGGAACAGCTAATCTTTCTTCAGCATTTAAATGTTCATACATTGTACGGCCATAATCACACATCCAATGCCCATTAACTTCTTTATTTTTTCTTGGCTTTAATCGATAATATTGTCTTTGATTTTTATTTTGAAACAAAGTAACGTTACAGCCGGTTGAACAACCTGGACATATTGTTTTCGTTTCACTTAAAAACCAGACACGGCACTTAAAGCGAAAATCTTTTGCTGTAAAGGCACCCACTGGACATATATCAACAATATTATAGCTATAGTTATGTTGTATTTTTCTATTTGGAAATGTTCCAATTACAGAATGATCACCACGATTAAAAATACCCAAAGAACTTGTTTTTGTTACTTCATCTTCAAATCGAACACAACGTGAACATAAAATACAACGTTCTGTATCTAAAACAAGGTTGTCACCAACGTCGAGTGCTTTTGGTTTAAGTACTTTATCTTCATCCATTTGTGATGAGTACTTTCCAACTTTCATATAATAATTTTGCAATTCGCATTCGCCCGCTTGATCACAGATTGGGCAATCAAGAGGATGATTGATTAAATGAAATTCAAGCGCCCACTTATGAGCATCTTTTACATCATCACTTGTTGTCGTAACTTTCATTCCTTCAGTGCAAGTCGTGTTACAAGCAATTTGCAACTTAGGCATGCCTTCAATTTTAACCATACAAAAACGGCAAACACCTGCAACAGAAAGACCTGGGTGCCAACAAAATCTAGGAACTTCAATTCCTAATAATTCGGTGGCTTCAATAACCGAAGTTCCTTTTGGGACAGTAATTTCTTTGCCATCAATTGTTAACGTAACAGTTTCTGACATTATAATTATCCTTTTAAATATGGTTCAAATTCATGCGCAAATTTTGCAATGATAGCTCTCGCAGGATCCGCAGCCGCATCTGAAAGAACACAAATAGTTTTACCTCGCATATTATTTGCAACAGTATTAATTCTTTGGAAATCTGCTTTAGAAGCATTCCCTTTCAAAATATGTTTGGACATTTTATACAACCAACCTGTTCCTTCACGACAAGGAGTACATTGCCCACAGGATTCATGAGAATAAAAGTCCATTAAATTTTCAAGTACATCAGGCATACGAACATCTTCAGGAATAACAATTATAGCGCCAGATCCAAGCATTGATCCTGCAGCGGCAATTGATTCATAATCTAAAGTAACAGATTCGCATTCCTTTGCAGTAAGAACAGGTGCAGATGATCCTCCTGGGATCACTGCTTTCAATTTCTTACCCTGGATAAGTCCTCCACAATCTTCATTTAGAAAACGCATAAGTGGATAACCTAAGGGGATTTCGTAACAACCTGGGCGCGCAATAGGACCACTAACGTTAAATAACTTTGTTCCGGGTGATTTTTCAGTTCCAAATTTTTTATACGCTTCAGCACCGTGATTTATGATCCATGGAACTACAGCAAGAGATTCAACGTTATTTACAACTGTTGGTTTTCCTAAATAACCTTTTACAGCAGGAAATGGTGGTTTTAATTTAGGCTGCCCTTTTTTACCTTCTAACGATGAAATTAATCCAGTTTCTTCACCACAAATATATGCCCCTGCTCCAGAATAGACATCCATATGATGTGTGAATCCAGAGCCCATTATATTTTCACCTAAATAACCAGCATCGTAAGCTTCTTGTATAGCTTGTTCGCACCATTTAATTTCATTGTAAAATTCACCGCGCACATAGATATAACTTTTTTGCGCACCAATTGCATATGAAGCAATAATTTTTCCTTCTACAAGTGAATGCGGTGTTACTTCAGCAATGTAACAATCTTTATAAGTTCCAGGTTCACCTTCATCAAAATTTGTAATTAAATATTTTTCACCAGGCCCTTTTGGAACGAAACTCCATTTTAATCCTGTTGGAAAACCAGCTCCACCTCGGCCTCTTAAGCCCGATGCTTTCACGGTATTAATAACATCTTCTGATGACATTCCACCTTTTAAAACTTTTTCTAAAGCTTTATAACCGTCTGCTTTTTCTTTATACGTCTTAATACTACGTGAGTCTGGATGACCTTCAAGTCCAAGCAATATACGATACTCGTCAGGCTTCCGGCCTTGGTATTCGTTTGTAATAACTGGCATGAATCAGTCTCCTTTTATTTCTTCAAATTATTTGCGCAATTAATTGCAGCTTTTGGCAATTCTTTTGCACTATATTCTTTAATTAGAGCAAGAGCCTTTTCAGGTGTTACGTTATTATGTCGATCTTTATTTATCAAAGTTGATGGAGCATAACCGCATTGCCCTAAACATTCTACTCCATGCACTTCGAAAGGAAGATCTCTTCCCTCTTTCTGAGCTTTTTCTATTTCGTGCTTTACAGCTTTTATAGAATCATTTGCCCCCATTAACCAACAAGAAATGCTTTTGCAAATTTCAAAACGGTATGGCTTTGGGGGGCTTTTGCGATACATAGTATAAAATGTTAAAACTTCTCTCACATCAACTGCTGAAAGACCAAATTGTTTTTCTAATTCATCTACATCAGCATCAGAAATCCAATCTTTTTCGTCTTGGATTGCATGCAAGATAGGCAAAATACTTGAGCGCTTTGTTTCATAGCGCTTTACAAAGCCTTCTATTATTTTGATCAATTCTGGTGAAAAAACTGGCATAAATTGCCCCTTATCTATCAAGTTCGCCTGCAATAATATTGATACTTCCAAGTGCTGATACTGCATCAGCTAAGAAATTTCCATGCACCATTGTTGGGAATCCACTTAAGATAGAAAAACAAGGAGCACGACATTTTACTCTATAAGGATTTCCACTGCCGTCAGATATCACATAAAAACCAAGCTCTCCGTTTGCAGCTTCATGTCTGTGATACACCTCGCCTTTAGGAGGTTGGACTCCATTTATAATTAACATAAAATGATTCATCAGTCCTTCAATGTTACCATAGACATCTTTTTTAGAAGGTAACACAATATTTTTATCTGGAACATTTATTGCTCCATCAGGCATGTTTTTAAAACACCAGCGCAATATTTTTATACTTTGCCGAACTTCTTCCATCCGAACAAGGTAACGATCATAAGTATCACCGTTTGTTCCTACTGGAATATCAAAGTCAACCTGATCATACATCCAATATGGTTCTTCTTTTCTAATATCGTATTCAAAACCTGTTGCTCTTAAACAAGGACCTGTATACCCAAACTGCACCGCAAGATCTTTTGGTAAAATTCCAGAACCTTTCGTCCGTTGCACAAAAATTCTGTTATTTGTTACCAAAGATTCTATTTCCATATGTTTCTTTTCAATGCTGTCGACAACTTTTTCACATTCAACCAACCAGCCGTCAGGGATATCAAATCCCATTCCACCGATACGCATTAAAGAAACAGTTAATCTAGCTCCACATAATTTTTCAAACAATGAATAAACTAATTCACGTTCTTCAAACAAGTAGAAAAAGCTTGTGATAGCTCCTAAATCTACTAAATTTGCACCAATACAAACGTAATGATCTATAATTCTTGAAAGTTCATCAATAATCATACGCATTACTTGCGCTCTTGGTGGAACTTTAACTCCAATTAATTTTTCAATTGTTTCACAAAATGCACTATTATTCATTGGAGCTGAACAATAGTTTAATCTATCTGTATAGGGAATGACTTGATTATAATTGTGAGTTTCGCACATTTTCTCGAAACATCTATGTAAATAACCAATTTCTACATCCATTTCCTTTATGCGCTCAGCTCCATCAATCACAGACATAAACCTTAAAGTACCATGAGTTGCTGGATGTGCTGGACCAATGTTTATCCACATGAGATCTTCATGATCATACTTTTTCATCAGACGTTCGCGATCTTTATCAAAAGTATTTTCTAATGCTTCTCCACGCATGGATTGATTTTTATCCGCAGGATAGTCTTTCCGAAGAGGATGCCCTTGAAATTCGTGATGCGTCAAAATTCTACGCATATCGGGATGTCCTGCAAATTGTATTCCGAACATGTCCCAAGTTTCGCGCTCTGCCCAATTTGCACTTTTCCAAATATGTTGAATAGAAGAAATCGATTCTTGCTCACCAACAACACATTTTACACGCAAACGTTTTTTTTCAACTGGTGCAAGTAAATGATACACAACATCAAAACGCTTGTTACGCTGAGGCCAATCAACCGCTGTAACATCAATAAGAAATTGAAAATGATGTTTGTCTCTTAAACATAACATAACTTCCACAATTTTTTCTTTTGGGATGATAAGTGTTTGCTCCTGAGCAAACCGCTCTCTTTCCTCAAACTGCCAAGCATCAGCAGCAACAATATTTTTTAAATCTTCAATAATAGTAGCGTAAAAAGCATCCATCTCGGATATTTCCTCCCCTGGCGTGCTACATTTTCGGTGCCATAAGAATTCATAACAAAACATATGTCAACTTGCCTTCAACAAAATGTGAAAGAATCTCAAGCAACCAAAAAAGATAAAATGACAAACTCATTTTCACATTGTAAAAGTTCATTCTCTCATAATGAGAAAGAAGGCAATCTCATGACTCAATTTTTAAGCATACATCAAAAGAATCCTGATAAAAGGCAGATCAAAAAAGTGATCGAAATAATTGACGGCGGAGGAATTATCCTTGCGCCAAGTGAAACAGGATTTTGTTATATAGGAAGTGCTTCATTAGAAAGCACTCATGAAAAATTTTTAAAGCTCCGCCCTGGCCACCCAAAAAATAAACCATTTAGTTTACTTTGCAAAGATATCTCGCAAGTAAGCAAAATAGCATACCTCTCAACTCAAATTTTTCGTTTGGCATCACGTGTTTGGCCTGGAGCATATACTCTTATTCTTCCTTGCTCAAAAAATACTCCTAAAATTGCTGCGGGCCCAAAAAGAAAAACAGTTGGTGTGCGAATTTCAAGTCATCCCATTGTTGAAAATATCGTGAGAGAATTTGATCATCCTTTGCTAGTTACAAGTGTTACAGATGAAGAGGAACTCATTGAGCAAGATTATTTTAACGAGGATACCAAAGATGATTTTTGGTGGACGGATGTAAATAAAATTTGGAACCAAGCTGCAAAAAATTTAATAAATATTGCTATTGATGACGGAGAACAAATTCCAATAAAGGTATCCACTATTATTGATTTTTCTCAAGAACCACCAGTACTCATTCGTGATGGAGGAATTGATTTAGATTTAATTGGTATTTTCAATACAAATTAATAAATTTATTTTAATTGATTATTTTAAAAACAAAACTTTACATAAACGTTTTAATAAAGTAATATCCAGAACTAGGCTTTTATTACTAGGAGGGTAATTATGAAACTAGGTAAGTTTATCTGTGGAATTCTACTTGTTGGTTTTTTAAGCACTTCATGTGCAATGCTTATGAGACGCTCTGAAAAACCTGTTGTTCAACCCAATGAACAAGTTTCAGAAGCGATGTTAATGCGCTAATTATTTAATTGCTAAAAACTAAAGGGAGTGCGGTTGCACTCCCTTTTTTAATTCATAAATATTATTTTTTCTTCCAAAGCATGTAAGAAATTAGAACAAAAATTAAAACAAATAATGGAGCACAAACTTTCATAATGGGATCATGAACAAAATAATGCGAAGCAGCAGCTCCCAATAAATTAATGACAAATCCAGCATAAGCCCATTCTTTTAATGTCTTAAAAAAACCAAATAAAATTGCTAAACTTCCAAGTAATTTTGCAGTTCCTAAAATTTTTAATAAGTATACAGGATATCCTAGGCTTCTAATTCCATCTAATGCTTGTGGAGAAAGAGTAAAGTACATGTAAGCTGAGAAAAGCATGACAGCAATAAACGGTAAAGTTGCAACCCAATAAACTATTCTTAACGTCTTTGAATTTGCCATGTAAATTTCCTTTAATAAAAATGAAAAATTTTACAATTAAACAACTACATGTTTTACATGATCGCCAATTGGTGAAGCAAAAAAGTCTTCTACACAATTGCCTTCAAAAGCAACTAAGGATGCTTTTTTCCCTTGCTCTAAAGTACCATAAAATTCTTCTGTTCCTGTAGCGATGGCAGCATTTATAGTAACACCAGCAAAGACTTCAGGCAGAGAAAAGGCACAATGAGATAATGCTAAGTAACAAGCAAACCATAAATTGTTCATGATTGAACTTCCTGGATTATAATCACTTGCTATAGCAACTCGCACACCTGAAGAGCGCCATTTTTTTGCATCTACATAGGGAATTCTACTAAAAAAACTTGTACAAGGTAACGCAACTGCTACTACACCTAAACTTGCAAGTCTTCCCAAATCTGATTCAGTAGAATATTGACAATGATCTACGGTTAAAACTCGTCCTTTAATTCTTTTCTTCGAGGCCGTTTGTTCAATTCGTCTAGCTAATTCTGCAGCTAATTCTGCCCCTCCGCAACGGGAAAATTCATCTGAATGAATATGCACATCTAAACCATGTTGTAGTGCAGCTCCCAACCAACGTTCAGCTTGTTCTTTGGAAAAATAATTTCTTTCTAAAAAAATATCCGCCGCTAGAGGAAATGCTATTCCTTTTTTAGTAGCTTCTTCACCCATTGAAGCAATATTTGGTAAATCTTCTATTAAGGCTTGTAAATAATTATCCAGCCCACGATATTCAGGACTTGCAGCATGCGGACCCAGATAAGTTGGTGCGACTGCAGGAAGTTCATAAAAATCTTCGCCCAAATAAGAATGATAAATTGCTTCAAGCATTTTTCTTTCTTCTTTTGGATTTAATCCATAACCTGTTTTTGCTTCTAAAAGAACCACACCCCTTGATAAAGCTATTTTTGCATTCGTCTTAAAAATTTCACTTAACTTTTCTTTCGAAACTTCTCTCGTCGCTTTCATCGTTGCTGCAATACCACCACCATTTTTTGCAGCAATCTCTTCATAAGTCATCCCTTGGGATTTTAGAACTGTTTCGTTAGCTCGACTTCCTGCAAAAATAGGATGATTATGACAATCAATAAGCCCTGGCATGAGTACAAGTTCTGATGCATCAATTAATTGATAATCTTCTATATTCTTTATTTTGTTACTTTCATTTTCACCTATAGCTTGAAAAATTCCATCGTCAATAATAACATCGCAATTTTTTAAAATTTTCATGTCTTTTTGTGTAGAAATATTATGCTCAAGTTCTTTCCAATCTTGAAAAGTAACTACACACGGAGAATTTTTAAAAATTATTTTTTTATTTTTTTTTGTATACCAGATCTTTCCAGCCATGAATTCACCTCAGAGAAAAATGATTACGTGGATAGTAACAAGGCGTTTCGCAAGTTACATTTTTACTCATCTTTTCCTGCGCAATATTTTTTGCAATCTCGTATCCAGCGTCAGCATGTCTAAATATTCCCATTGCAGGATCAAAAGTTAAAACTCTTTTCAAACGTTCATCAGCTTCTAAAGTTCCATCTGCAACAATTACCATTCCTGCATGCAAGGAGTAACCCATTCCTACTCCACCGCCATGATGGAAACTAACCCAAGTAGCTCCACTAGAGATATTTCCAAATGCATTTAGTAATGCCCAATCAGCAACTGCATCGCTTCCGTCTTGCATTCCTTCTGTTTCTCGATATGGCGAAGCAACACTTCCACAATCAAGATGGTCTCTTCCAATAACAACTGGACATTTT
Source organism: Pigmentibacter ruber (assembly GCF_009792895.1). Lineage (NCBI taxonomy): Bacteria > Pseudomonadati > Bdellovibrionota > Oligoflexia > Silvanigrellales > Silvanigrellaceae > Pigmentibacter > Pigmentibacter ruber. The sequence goes on along the minus strand of NZ_WSSC01000002.1, from coordinate 279,019 downwards.
ATTTTCCCAGTTTTTACCATCTCATTTAAGAGTAAACCTGCTTTTAATCTATCTCCATATCCCAACCACAAAATTCTGGCAGGCAAACCTTGAACAGATATTCTTTTGGGAGCTAAATTTAACCATCTTTGAATATCATCATGTTGTGGAAATAAATTCATTAAAGCTTTATCAGCTAATTCTAATTCATGGGGATCACCACTCAATAATGCAAAACGAAATGGTCCTTTTCCTTTGCAAAACAATGGACGAATGTATTCAGGAACAAATCCTTTTATATTAAAAGCATCTTCTAATCCCACCTTTTTTGCCATTGCACGAATATTGTTTCCATAATCAAATGTTGGAATTCCTCTTTTTTTTAATTCAAGCAAATAAGAAACATGTTTCTTTATTGATTGCAGAGCTTTTTGTTCAACCTTTTTAGGATTTTCTTTTCTTTCAATATTTAATTGTTCTAGAGTATATCCTTCTGGAACGTAACCATATGTAGGATCATGTGCTGAAGTTTGGTCGGTAACTAAACTAGGAGTAAAATCTTTGCGTTCCATTAGTTTAGGAAGAATATCGACTACATTTCCTACTAGAGCAATACTTTTTGCAATTCCTTCTTGCAGAGCGTTATTTAAAGAACTCATTGCAGAATCAATGTCCCAATGTATTTCATCTAAGTAACGGGATTTTAATCGCATCTCAGCTCTTTTTGGGTCAACCTCTATTCCTAAAAAACAAGATCCTGTTAAAACTGCTGCTAATGGTTGAGCGCCTCCCATTCCACCTAAGCCGCTAGAAAAAATGAATTTTCCTTTTGTATTGCCTTGATAATGTTGCTGAAATGCTTCATAAAATGTCTCATATGTACCCTGTACAATACCCTGAGAACCTATATAGATCCAACTCCCAGCTGTCATTTGGCCATACATCATTAGACCTTGTTTTTCTAAGACATCAAAATGCTCCCAATTTGCCCAATTTCCAACTAAATTACTATTAGCTAGAAGAACTCTTGGCGCATTAACCCATGTTTTAATTCTTGCAACTGCAGCTCCACTTTGAATAAGTAAGGTTTCATCGTCTTCAAGTTCACACAAAGCTGTTATAATTTGCTGAAAATCTTGTAAACTTCTAGCAGCCTTTCCACGTCCACCATAAACAATTAATTCATTAGGATTTTCTGCTACTTGCGCATCTAAATTATTTAACAGCATTCTTAGAGGAGCTTCTTGTAACCATCCTTTTGTATTTAATTGAATTCCAGTAGGGGCAGGCTGACCAGGTATAAATTTTCTTGTTGCTGAAAGGTTTATATTTTGAGTAGACATAGACATCCTCGCAAAAAAGGGGAGAAAGGAAAAAAATGATTTTGACGGAATCGACTACTTCTTCAAATGTGCCTACACAATACTTCATTCCAAAGAACTTTGAAAATAACTTTGGAAAAATTTCAGCCACATTAAAAGGCTTTTTTACTGAAAATCGCATGGCTAAAATGGAAAGAATCGTTCAAAGCAGAAGCAGACAAGTATTAACAGTGTTTGAAAATACTCATCATGCTCATAATATCAGTGCTATTTTAAGAACTATTGATTCATTTGGATTTATGGATTTATTTTTCTTGTACTCAAATCATGCCATGCGATTTAGAACAGCAGATACTATCGACAGAGGAGCCAGTCAGTGGCTTTTACCCAAAAGGTTAGAAAGTATAGCTGAATGTGCAAAAATATTAAAAAAAAGTAATTACAAAATAGCTTTAGTTTCTTTACCTGATTTTTCGCGTACAGCAGACCACTATATTAGTCATATTCCTTCATTTGCTTCAAATTCCTTTCATAAGGAAGAATTTAAGGAGTTTCTTGGGGAAAACAAAATAGCTCTTATTTTCGGTAGTGAATTGCACGGGGTTTCTCCAGAATGGAAAAATTACGCTGATTGTTACGTCTCTGTTCAGATGTATGGATTTACTGAATCATTAAATGTCTCAGTTTGTGCAGGTATTATTATACAAAATTTAAGGGAACAACTTTCTAGTTTTCAAAAATCTTTTCTTTTATCAAATTTTGAAAAAGAACTAATATTAGAGCATTGGATTGCTAAAAATTGTCCTAACTCACTAGAATTTATTAGTAACCGTCATCCTCACTTATTGCCTTGGTTTGAATTTGTACGTTCTGGTAAATTTTTTCAGCCTATCTCTTCATAAATTTTTCGCCGATATAAGTTTATATTTTAACTTTATTGGAAATAAGATTTATGCAACTTATCAAGCGCAGACCTCACTTGGGTTGGATAATCAATTTTTTAGCAGTACTACTAATATGTTTTTTACTATTAAATAGTTTATTTGGTTCAATATATGTTAATCAGTTAAAGAAAAAAATTCTAGGTCTAACAGATCACTATTTTCTTGCACAAAAAGAAATACTGGAAACAAAAGAAACTTTAGCAAGAAGTAATTCAAATATTTATAAATTTATCTTAACAGATAGAGAAAAAATAAGTGAAAAAGAGTTGCAACAAATAAATTCAAATTTTTTAAAAGAATTAAGAAAAGATTTTATAGCAATTGTTTCTCATACTAAAGAAATTAATAAATTTAATATTGATGCATTTATGACTAATAAAGCTCAAGAGCTTCTTCCTATAGTTAATAATTACACATTAAATTTACAGAGAGAAATAGAAAATTTTCTTGAATCAAATTCAAAAAATTATAATGAAATATTAAAATTCATGCAAAAAGAAAGCGAAAGCTTTAATAAAATTACTTTTACTTTAGAAATATTAACAAGATTAATTCAAGATAAAGCAATAAGTATTAGAATTTCAGATGATTTACTTTTAGAATATCTTCCTTCAGTTTTTATTATAACTTTTTTTGCCGCTACAATTTTGGGTGGGAGTTTTATTTATGTTTCTAGAAGAGAAGTTAGAAAGTCTATTATTGAAAATACTTTACAAGTGTTAAATGAGGCACACACATACCAACTAGATTGTATTGAGACCCTTGAGACCTGTAGAGATTTATCAGGAAAAGGCATTGAAAAAATTAATGAAATTTATCAAAATTTACAAAATAAAAATGACCATATAGAACTTATTGAAATTATAAACAATTTCAAAGAATATGCTTCCAAAATTGAATTTGCATTTGAAACAAGAAAATTTATTCATGAAAAAGAAAGAAAAAAAATTGAGCAAGAAATTAAAGAAACTAAAAAAACAGATAAAGAAACAGATAGTTAACAGTTCCGAAGGTAGTTTAGAAATCTTTAATTACCTAAATTTAATTTGAATTTTACCGATTCCTTATTGTCAAGATTTTAGAAAGAGGAACTAAAGGTTCAACATGGAATTAGGGAAGCTAAACATCCTAATAATAGAAGATGATGAGGATATTGCCAATCGTCTCCAAAAAGAATTAGAAGCCTTTAATTTTACAACAAAAATTGTAAAAAAATACAATGAAGCAAAAAGTTTAATTTTCCGAGCTGATAGCGAATTTGATCTGTATTTAATTGATGTTCAATTACCCGATGGAGATGGTTTTTCCTTAATTCAAGGAATTAAAAGAAAAAATGATGATGCTATAGTTATTATTATGTCAGGTTATATAAATAATAAAATTCTTGAAAAATCTCATAAATCGGAATGCTTTGAAGTTATTCAAAAACCATTTTCAATAAAAAATGATGTCATTCCTATTATTAAAAAATGCATTAAAAATATTAGATTGAAAAAAGAAAATCTACATTTAAATTCACAAATTTTACATATCTCAAAATTGGCTGCTTTAGGAGAACTCTCTGCTACTGTAATTCATGATATCCGCGGTCCACTAACAATGATACAATTAACTTGTGAAGATATTAAAGACGATTTAAAACATTTAGAAACAAAAGATATTGATTGTGTAAATTCACACATGTTACAAATTAACAAAGCTTGTAGCAAAATAAATAAACTTGTAGATCATTTAAGAAATTATTCAAGAAAAGACGCTAAAGAAGAAGAGGAAGAATATAAAGATATTGAAGAAGTGATAGAAAATAGTTTGTTTTTAGTAAAACAAAAAATCCGCTCTTTGGTAGTAAAAGTTGAAATAAAAATAGAAGATAAATATAGATTAGCGCAGTTGTTATGTTATCCCAATAAATTTGAACAAGTGCTAATGAATTTAATGAGCAATGCATGTGATGCAATGCGGACGGCATCAAAAAAAGAATTACAAATACGTATTTATGTAGAGAGCCAAACATTTAATATCAGTATTTCAGACACAGGAGAAGGCATTCCTGAAGATATTATGCCAAAAATTTTCGATAGCTTTTTTACTACAAAGCCGAAAGGCGAAGGAACAGGATTAGGACTTAGTATAGTAAAAAATATTGTCAAAGAACATGCAGGTGATCTAGTATTAGCTTCTGTTGTTGGAGAAGGAACTACTTTTACCATAAAGCTCCCTATTTCAAGAATAAAAATAAAACCAAACAATGGAGATGAAACACCTTCTCCACGTGCAGCATAGAAAAAATATATGATGTTAAATAGTTATGAATTTGCTGATGAAGAACACATCAGGCGTGAAAAAGCTAAAGTAAAAGCCGCAAAGAAAAGCCGTTGGTGGCAACAAAAATGTGCTTCTGGTTTATGCTACTATTGTGGAAAAAAATTTGCTTTTAAAGACCTTACCATGGATCATATTGTTCCGCTAGCCCGTTTTGGAACCACCACTCCAGGCAATGTTGTTCCAGCTTGCCGAGAATGTAACAAAAATAAAGGGGTTGACACACCAGTCGATCTACTTTTCAAGAAGGACATGATAGACTGAAAAAAATATCCTTTTTCTGAGGTTGAGAAAAAATATGGCAGGAAACGTCATAGAACTTTCACCAGAAATGAATTTTATCGTTGTTGATGATTCTCCAGCTTCACGTGAGGGAATCGTAAAGTCGTTAAAAACATTAGGTTTTAAAAATGTCTATGAGGGAGTGAGTGAAGGAGAATCGCTAAAATTTTTGCAGGAAAAAAACTTTGATTTCATAATCTGTGAAAAAGATATGCGACAAATAAATGGACTAGAATTTTTAACTGAATTAAGAGAAAACGTTGAAATAAAAAGAACTCCTATTTTAATGGTAGGCCCAGAGTTAACTAAGGAAGATACTCTACGCTTCCCCGAAGCTGCTCCCGATGGATATTTAAAAATTCCATTTGTCATGAAAGACTTATCTACTCAAATTTCTCAAACATTAGTAAAATACCGTGATACAGGCAATATTGAAATAGACTACGAGCTGGCTCGTTATCTTTACATTAGTGGTGAATATGAAAATGCTCTTGAAGCTTATAAGAATATTTCAGCCAAAAGCCTATCATCTGCAAGAGCATTTGTTGGTGTAGCACGCTGTTATAGAGCCTTAGGAAATATTCCTGAAGCTGAAAAAAATTTAAGATTAGCTATGCAAAATAATAAAAATTACCCTCAAGCTTATTTTGATCTTGGGGTTTGTCTACTTGCTTCAGATAGAAAACAAGCTGCTTTAAAAGCTTTTGATCAAGCATTATCAATAAATCCGAAAAATCCAATACGTTATGAAGAAGTTGCAAATGTATTAACGCGCTGCGAATTATATGAAGAAGCAGAGAGTTATTTAATGCGCGCAATTAATATGAAAATTGTGTATCCAAAACTCTATGCACAAGTTGGTAGAAATTTTCTTGCACAAAAGAAAAAAGATAAAGCACTTGAGTTTCTTCAAAGGGCTGTTGAACAAGATCCCAAAAATCCAAGTTTTTTAAATAGTATTGGAATTTGCTATAAAGAAATGGGGAAATTTGAAGATTCAATTTCGAGTTATAATTTAGCTCTTAAAATTACTCCAAATGATGTTAAAATAATGTATAACAAAGTTCTTTGTTTAGTTAGTATGAAAGATTATGATCGCGCGAAAAAAGTTTGTCAACAAATCTTAAAATACGATCCTAAATTTGAAAGAGCTCAACAAAAAATCTTAGAAATTGATAAATTAAATGAAACACCTGCTGAACCAAAATATAGAGGGGTTATTCCAAAATAACTATGAATAATAAAAACTTGCTAGATGAAGAAGTCATTAATAGCATGAAAGAATTAGGTAATGGTGATGAAGAGTATTCTGATCGTTTACTTATTGTCCAATTAATGAGTGTATACTTAAATAATCTTCCAGAAAGAATTAAGGAACTTTCTTCTGCTATGCAAAATAGTGATGCAGCAATTATTGAGAGAGCTGCTCATACTTTGAAATCTAGCTCAAGACTTATTGGCTTAGTGTCACTGGCTGAAGATTGCCAAATATTAGAGGATATTGGATTTTCAAAAAAACTAGACGATGCTCCTGATGTATTCAAAAGAATAGATGCTGTTATAAAAATTGTACCTGATGTATTAAAAAATAAAATAAAAGAGCTAGAAGCTTCATAATAGAGGAAAAAGTGGCTACAAAAACCATACTCATTGTTGATGATGCAGCTGAAACAAGAATCTTTTTAAAAGGGATTATAAATTCACTTGGATATGCTTTTTATGAGGCAAAAAGTGGATTAGATGCGCTTAAAATTTTGAATGATCATTTGATTGACTTGGTCATACTTGATGTTCTCATGCCGAATTTAGATGGATATCAAACCTTAGAATTTATTAATAAGTTAAAGCAAAAACAAGATATAAAAGTAGTCTTTCTTACTGGAAAAAAAGGTGAACTAGATCAAGCAAAGATAGAAGAATTAAATCCCGATGACCTCATTCATAAAACAGTTGATATTCAAGTTTTGAAAACAAAATTAAAAAAATTACTCGATGGAAGTATTCCACCAACAAAACCAAAAGTAGGTTCAGCCCAACCAGCACAAGCTTCTGCACCAGTTCAAGCAAGTGCAGCCCCAGCTCAGGCACCAAAAACCGCAACACCAATTGCCGCAAAACCTGGAACACCTACTCCTAGCGCAGCAACTGCAACAAAAGTAGCACCTACAGCTTCTCAAACAGGAGAATCAAGTCTTGAGATCTTAGCTAAAATTACAAATATGCCTATAGATGTTGAAATTGTAATCACCAAATTATCCCAAACAACTGTTACTTTTTCAGCTAAATTTCAGTTTAAAGAAGGATCTCAATTAACTATAGATAGCCCAAAAGCTGCAACTACTTTAAAGAAAAGTGGTGAATTTAATGTTAAAGTTTTAAAGTGCTTACCTGAAAATGATAAGTTTATCATTAATTCACAGTTATTGTAATTGTCTATTTTCCCACAATGAGTTCTTTCAAAGATTCTAGATATTCATCAATAGATAAAGAAATTAATTGTGATTGCGATGATAACGAAACTATCACATTTAAATTGGCATCGGCTTTGCTCGCAGCTTTAATTCTTTGAAAAAAAAATTCATTAACTATCTGAATGGTATCAAAATAAGCTGGAATATTCTGCAAAGACCAATCCGGTTCTTGTTTATCAATAAATTTATAATATTGTTTAAGTAAATATGTCGTTACAGAGCGAAATACTGTTTCTTCAATTGTTGCAAAAGGAAGATGAAAATATGCCATCCCCTTCATTTCCTTTAAAATAGGACACCCACTTGTTGCCATAATTAGTCCCACCAAGGCTTTTAAACCTGTTTGTGCATCGCATTCTTTAAAATAAGATCTATTTTCAGTTTCAACATAAGTTTTTACAATTTCTGTTGATAGAACATCATGAAATTCAAGCATTGCATGTTGAACATCAAGAGCTGTGGGGCATTTTTTTATTTCTGCGCTATTTAAAGGACAATTTGAACATTTATTAAAATCTAAATTAGTCCATTCCACATCTGGATCTTTGGGATTAGTTGTAAATAATACTGGTCTGTCCAAATCAACAGTAAACTTCACTTCTCTATTATTTGTAAATATAAATTTATAAGTTATATTTATCAATCTACCCCTCTTAGTTATCCATTAATAATGCTAAAATGTCGGTTTTCTCTTTTTTATCTGAAGATAATGTCAATAATTTAGCAGGCTGTCATTTTTTAAGACTCAAAAGAAAAGAGCAATTCCTAAATGTCCGATTAGGTGATTGGGAAAAAAGTTTGCTAAGGAAAAATTAAATGTTTCCTGAATTAGAAGAAAAAGTTCAAAATATTACTTTTTTGCGCAGAAGAAATTGGGTAATAGGTGTTTTTGCCCTTTCACTTCTATTAGGATTTATTAGTTATACAAAAGCAATCGAAAATATCTTTAATAAATTTGAACTTGTCATCTTTATTGGAAATATTTTGTTATCACTTTCCTTGATTTCTTTTTTTACTTTTAGAAGAAAGTTCTCTAGAAAACCTTATTCAATAATTCATTACTTTTCGCAAATATTTATCCTGACAAATCTTTTTGCTAAACTTTTTTTATCTACTAACAATTTTCTTTTGGATCAAGAAAGATTTCTAATCATTTCTACATTAAATATGCTAAATTGGTATGCAATTGTATTAAATATTTCTTTAATTTTTACTATCAAAAAACATAATAATATGATTTTTGATGTAAAGAAAGAAGAAAATCCTACATTTTACTTTATATATATGAGTTTATTAATCATACCAATTTTTAGTCTATTAAATATTAATGGAAATTACACTATTTGTTTTTGTTATTTAGTTCCAATAAGTTTTTTAATTACTTCAATTGAAAATTTACCATTAAAAAACGAAAAAAATGAATTAATATTATGTACTTTATTTACAGCACTTTTTTGCACAACATTCCAATTAGGTAGTCAATTAAATTATAGTTCTACTATATTTCCTTTTCTAAATGAAATAGCTACTTTTTTTACATTAGGAATTTTATCTTTTAGAAATCAAATTAAACTTACAACAGAATTTAATAAAATTCATGAAATTTCAATTAATCTAGCTAGAAAAATGGGTGAACTTAGTTTGATGCATATTGAATCCCAAAAATCAGAACAAGCAAAAGAAAATTTTTTAGCAACTATGAGTCATGAAATTAGGACACCAGTAAATGGCATTATTGGACATGCTGAGTTATTAAATGACACAGACATAAGTGATGAACAACGTAGACTTTTAAGTATGATTACAATTAGTAGTAACAATCTAATGAAGCTTATTAATGAAGTTCTTGATTTACCAAATTTAATATCTGGTCATATTATATTAAGCAAAGAAGTAATTGATGTTTCAGAGTTAGTTGAAAGTGTTATTGATGTTGTTAGTCCAAAAAGTTTTGAAAAAGGTCTAGATTTAACATATTTTATTGAACCCTCTGTTCCGCAGGAAATTATTGGTGATAGTAAAAGAATTGGTCAAATTCTTTTAAACCTTTGCAATAATGCACTTAAATTTACAGAAAAAGGTGAAGTATTTATTGGTGTGACTCAAATTGATCAAATTGAGGATAACATTGTAGAATTACTTTTTGAAGTAAAAGATACAGGTATAGGAATTCCTGCTAGTAAAATAAAAAAATTATTCAAAGCTTACTCACAAACCGATGCTTCAATTTCAAGAAAATTTGGCGGTACTGGACTTGGTCTTGCTATTTCTGCTCAACTTATAGAACTCATGAAAGGTAAAATTTGGGTAGAAAGTGTAGTTGGTAAAGGAACTCGTTTTATCTTTACTTTAAAATGCCAAATTCCAAATATAACGACTCCAGCAAGGTATAACACAGAAGAATTTATAGGTTTAAAATGTTTGGTTATCTCAGAAAATCCTACTATGCGTTATATTTTGGGAAGAAGATTTAAACAATGGAAAATTAATGCAAAAATAGTTTCAAAATTTGAGGAAGCGCAAAATACATTAGGAATAGAAGAATTTAAAATTTTAATAGTTGACATTGTTTCTGAAAGCAAAAAAGCTATTATGTTTTTAAAAGCAAATCAAATTAACCCAATAGGAAAAATCCCTTCCATAGCACTTGTTTCTTTAGGTAAAAATGCGAATCCTGATTTACCACAAATTTCTGATGAAACAATTACAAAACCTTTAAAAACTGAAACATTAGCAAAGACAATAACCAATATCATTCATAAAAAGAAAAAAATCGAAAATTCTACTATAAAAACACAACAAGATGCATCAATAAGTTTATTAGGAAATTTCTTATCTACCGAAAAAATTAAACAAACAAAAATTTTAGTCGCTGAAGACAATCCTGTAAATCAAAAATTAATTGTAAGCATTTTAAAGAAAATGGGCTTTGAACCAAAGCTAGTGGAAAACGGAAAACTAGCAGTTGAAGAAGAAGAATGTGGAAATTATGATATTATTTTGATGGATTTACAAATGCCCGAAATGGATGGAATAAATGCCACAAAAAATATAATCATCAATTCTAGAGGAAGAAAACGTCCTAAAATAATTGCTCTCACCGCAAATGCAATGCCCGGTGATAAAGAAAGATGTCTCGATGCTGGAATGGACGACTATATTTCAAAACCAATTCAGTTCCAAGTTCTACAAGATTCTCTAAAAAAATGGATTGAATTGTCTGAGACAAATATAGATCTTAATAAAAATAAACAAAATTCAGCTCCTGAAGTCTTTAAAAACAGTGAAAATTCTCCAAATATAAATATTTCAAATCAAGAAAATGTAGAAAAAAATTTAGATAGTAAAAAAGAACCTCTTAAGGAATTAGCATCTATGTCATCTCAAGAAAGTACTACAAAATCTACTCAAGAATTAAAAATTCTTGTTGCTGAGGACAATGTTGTTAACCAAAAACTGATCTTAAGTATTTTAAAGAAACTTGGTTATACAGCAAAACTTGTTGAAAATGGAGCTCTTGCAGTAGAAGCTGCAACAAAAGAAAAATTTGACATCATAATAATGGACTTACAAATGCCTGTTATGGATGGTCTTGATGCAAGTAGAAATATAAAAGCAAGTAATGAAATAAACCCTAAGCCTATCATCATAGCTCTTACTGCAAATGCAATGGCTGGTGATAAGGAACGTTGCTTAAATGCAGGAATGGATGATTACATGACAAAACCAATTCAGATAAAAGTTTTAGAAGAGAATTTGAAAAAATGGGGAAATGTTAAATAATAAGGTTTTTTATGTACGGAATAGATAATAAATTTTATTGGAAAGTTTCTTACTTCTTATCAGATATAAGAACTGTTGCATGTTTTTTTGTTGCTTGTTTATCTCTACAATTAGCGAATACAAATTTTATTAATCCAAAGGTTTATATAAGCTTTTACTGTTTGTCTGCTTGGATGGTTACAGCTATATTCTTACTTTTTCGTTTGGTTTATTTAAGTGGTATTAAACAATATTTACTTTTTTCTAATATAGCAGCTATATATTCAATAATATGTTGGACTGAATTAACAATTACATTAATTAATGATGAAAGTCTTTTGAAAATATCACCTTTTCTTATTAAAATACCTCTTCTTGCATTTTATATATATATTCTAAGAATAAATTTGAAATTTAAATTACCAGTGAGTAGAATGGAACCATGGATAAAATGCATTTATTTTTTAGCTATTCCATATTTTATATTTTCAATATATAATTATATTAATCCAAATAAAACAGGCAAATTAATTGAGCTTCTAATAGTTACTTATATTAATTTATCAGCATTTTTCCACGCCTTAACAGTATCAGTGTTTGAATATTTACGCCTAGGAAAGTTACAAGATGACATGGAAAAACGGAACCAAGAAATTTTCCTCTTTGCAGAAAAAGCTAAAGAATCAACTAGACTTAAAGGGGAATTTTTAGCCAATATGAGCCATGAACTTAGAACTCCATTAAATGGAATTTTAGGTTCGGCAACACTCCTAATAGGTACCAAGCTCAATCAAGAACAAAGAAACTATTTAGAAACTTTAAGAATATGCGGAAATAATTTACTTGTCATAATAAATGAAATATTAGATTATTCAAAATTAGAAGCCAATAAACTAGAATTAGAACATATTCCTTTTGAAATTAACTCATGCATAGAGAATGTTTTTGAACTTTTAGCTCCAGCAGCTGCAGGTCAAAATACTCAACTTTTATATACTATTGATGAAGATGTTTCAAAAATAATTGTGAGTGATTATACACGTATTCAACAAATAACTACACATCTTGTAGATAATGCAATTAAGTTTACAAACAATGGCTATGCAACAGTTAGAGTAAAAAATGAACGCGAAGAAAAAAAACACTACATTAGAATTGAAGTGATAGATACTGGTAGAGGAATTTCTAAAAAAGATATTGGAAAACTCTTTAAATCATTTTCACAAGTTGATGATTCATCAACTAGAAAGTATGGCGGTACAGGATTAGGTTTGAGCATTGCAAAACGTCTAACGGAACTACTTGGGGGTAATATTGGTGTCAAAAGTGAAATTGGAAAAGGTTCTACTTTTAGCTTTACCATTAAAATAAACCCCGAAGAATGCTTTAATGCAAGTAAGGAAAAAGAAATTGAATATTCTAATAAACTTATGCAATTGCAAAATAAAATTTGTTTTATATTAGAAAAAAGCACTCTTCAAGGTGATATTTTAAAAGACAGAATAGAAAAATGGGGTGTTGAAACATATATTGCTACTAGCGAGCAAGAATCAATAGAAATTCCTTCGCAAATTTCACCTAGTTTTGTTTTAATTTCAGTTGATGATTTTGATTCAGAAAGAATTAGAAATGAATTAATCGCAAAATATATGGACCGACAAATAATTTTTATCGCACTCCTTAAAAATTCAAATACATATTATGCAGATGAAAAAGTTATTCCAATAGGCTTTGCTGCCTCTATAGCAAAACCATTAAGATATTCGCAGTTATTTGATACGTTGCTAGATACATCAAATGCAAAAAGAAAAGGTAACAGTGCAGGAATTAAAACTGAGCAAAATAAATTATCTGATACATTTCCTTTACGAATACTTGTTGCAGAAGATAATGTTGTTAATCAAAAACTCATTACTAATATGCTTAAAAAATTTGGTTATTTATGTGATATTGTTGCTAATGGAAATGAAGTAATAGAATCTTTGACCCGCAATAGTTACGATATCATATTAATGGATGTGCAAATGCCTGAATTAGATGGAATTGAGGCTACTAAAAAAATACTTCAAAAATATCCAAAAAGTTCTTCAAGACCACACATAATTGCAATGACAGCACATGCAAGAGGTGCTGAAGGGCAAGTATGCCTAGATGCTGGAATGGAAGGTTATCTTGGCAAGCCAATTGATATGAAAGAACTCAAGCAGGTTCTTGAGTTCTGGGGTGGAAAAGTTACAAAAATAAAATCTACAGCTTAATTTTTTTGTAAAACAGGTGGTGGAGGAGGAATATCATCGTTACTTTTATCACCCAATTTTGCCTTTGGCAGCTCTTCATCATCTGCTGAATCTAATGATGATTTATCATCATTTGTTTGTTTGCCTGAAAAACTTGATAAAGGAACAGGGACAATGGGAGCTGTATTAGTCTGTTTTTCAGGACTTTCAGAAGTTGATTCTGAAGTTCCTAAACTTATTACAGGAGCAGATGGTGGAGGTACGGGATTGTAAAATGACACCTTCCTTTTTGGAATAAATACTCCATCAGAAGTTGAACCTTGTAAGTAAACTTTAAATAAACGTTGTCCAGTGTCAGAGTAATCGTTGGCATATGGGTTATCTACCTGAGATTTTTCATCATCATCTGGATCTTGTGCTGAGACAGTCACACCTGAATTTATTGGAACAACGACTTGTGAAAGTCCAGATCCATAGTCAAACGGGATGACGTGAGCTTTTTTACTATGCAGAAATTTCCAATCTAGTTTTTCAGCGTAATCTTGGTCTTTAATGATTGCTACAGCAATTTCTTCCCAAGCAGGGATAGCTGCTCCACCGTAAACTCTATACCCTTTTCTTACCATTGGTTCGTTACTATCGTAGCCAATATATGTTGCTATAGTAAATGAATTATCGGGGGAAAGAATATCTCCTTTTGTAGTAGGGTATGGTAGGAAGCCAATATATGTACCATTCTTATATTCATTTGTTGTACCAGTTTTTCCAAAAGCTGGTACTTTGATTGGTGACGATAATAATTGTTTATCAATTTCTTCATCGTTTGAACGAAGAATAACACTTTTATTTAATATGTATGCCGTTCCAGCTGTTACCGTGCCGCGCAATGTATTTAATGTAGGTGCAGAATAAAAATTATCTGAAAATTGAAATTCTTTTGCTTTTGCTTCCCACAATAAGTTTCCATTTGCATCCTCAATACGTTTTATAAGTAACAACTGATTAGGTTGCGCCGTGTTAAAGTAACGATACGTTTTACCGGTTAAAAATGTTTGATACATTAAAGCAAGGTCTGCAAGTGTAACATCATTTGAACCTAAAGAAAAAGAAGGTACCCATTTTAAAGGTTCTTGAACACCCATATCATTTACCATATTCGCAGCGTAGTACATAGCTAACGAATATCTAAAATCAGAGTTCCAATATAATCTTTCTAATGCAGGAGCAGATTGTACATCTTTCCATTTTTTGTTTAAATCAGAATTTATGGAATCTATAATTGATACGTTTACTATACCATCAAGTAACACTGAAGATGAATTTAATAAATTTGGATTAGCTTTAACGTATGTTAACAATGAATCAAAATTTAACGGAGTTAATTTAGTAGAAGAAACTAAAGCAGAAGTAACTTCTGGTTTCCAAGGACTATTTCCAAGAAAAACAAGATTTCCATCATCATTTTTGGCAAAAGAAGATAATAAATCTCTGTCAACTTCTGCAAGATTAGATCCTCCTACAATTTTATTTAACGAATCAATCGCTTTTTTTGCTTGTATTGATAATTTATTCCAACGTAACAAGTTATTTTTTAAGATATTTAATCTTAATTCTTTTTCTTTTGGAGGTAATTCCTTATCGTCTCCAATGATTTGTTCTTGCTTTTCGAAGCCATTCCCATAATGTAATGTTCTTAGAAAAATTTTTAATCTATTGTTGCCAATTACACTTAAATCAGATAACATATCTGTTTTAACTTTTTCTAATATCCCACTCTTTATATAAATCTCATTATCAGCAGAAGCATTAAATTTATTAGCAATTAAGCTTAATGTTTGTTCTAAAGTTTTTCCCTTCCCAGAAATTTCAAGGAAATTTAATAGGTCAAGATATTGATCATAAGTTAATTTATCCAATAAATGTTTTAATAACCAAACACTGGATAAGTTTTCTGATTTTGCTCCTGCTCCCAAAATTGTTGTTTCTAAACTACTAATAGCATGATCAGGACGAGGAAAGTAGAAAACTCCTTGCCAAATAAAAGCATCACGAATATTTGGCAAAGGATCGAGTACTGTCCAACCTAATTGTTGAGCCGCATAATAAACTGGTAATTTGAAGGAAGAACCAGGTTGTCTCTCAGCAAAAATAGCACGGTTATACTCATTAGAAGAAAACCCACCAGCCATTGCCACTATTTTTCCTTTATCTAAAACTATCGCAGCACCTTGAACTCTTGGTCTTGATTCTAAATCACAAAATAATTGATTATCTTTTATCTTACTGACACTAGTTAAAACATACTGACCTACATGAAGTGATGATAACAGTACTTCTAATGATTTTTTCTTTCCACGTTTGTAAGGCTGATCTGCTATAATTGCGGTTCTTCCAAGAGCTTCTGTATTAATAATGCAAGTAGGAATTCCAAAACTAACTGTTACTTTCTCACTTTCTGCTGATTTATCTATAGATTCGACTTTACCTACATAAAATCCATATAGATCTGGTCGCTGAATATTTACAAAATTTGATTGAGGCTCAGCACTAAAACCATTAAGAATAATTTGTATACGACTTAAATTTTGTCTTAACCCATATTGAGAAGCAGATTGAATATTTTTTTCTAAAGTAGTCGTAAGTCTTAATCCCATTGTACCAACTTCATCAACATTATTTGCACCTATTGCGGTTAAAATCTCAGGTCGAGAAAGTTGTTTTAATATTATTTGATTTACGGCTAATTCATTAAACTGGAACTTACCTTGATTGAACGGAACCTGTTCCTTTACTGATTCTTCATATTGCTGTTTAGTTATTTTTTGAGTTTTTAATAATCTTTCTAAAACATAATTTTTTCTAATTAATGCTTCTCTTCTAGCTTTTTCTTGCGCAACAACAGAAGTTTTAGTAAATGGATTATATTTTTCAGGTCCTTTTACACTTCCTGCAATAAATGCAGATTCTATTAAATTTAAATCCTCTACATTTTTATTAAAATAATATTTTGCTGCAACACCAACTCCTCTGCCATTACCTGTGACATGAAACTGATTTAAGTAAAACTCAAGAATTTGATCTTTTGAATACATTTTTTCAAGTTTGAAAGCATTTATCATTTCTTGAAATTTTGTATATAAATCTGTTTCTTTTCGTCCAAATAAATTTTTTACTGTTTGTTGAGTTATAGTTGAAGCACCCTGCCTTGTTTTAAATATTATATTATGAATTGCAGCTCTAACTATCCCTTTTGGATCAATCCCAATATTGGTGTAAAAATCTTCATCTTCCGCAGCAACTATAGAATCTTTCATTGCTTGTGGAATTTGATCAATATTTACATAGATTCTATGCTCTTGACCAAACAAACTTCCTAATTGTGATTGACCATCTGCATAATACAGAACTGTTTCTTTCGAAAGAATTTCAATAATTCTTGATTTTTCGAAATCCGCATAGTTTCCAGCATAAACTTGCCAAGCTACATAACCAATTCCACCAAATACTGGTATGCAAGAAAGGAAAATTAAAAACAAAAAAAGGAAGAGAATCTTTTTCATATAAACTCCAAAATCAAGCATACTTTAATACGCATTGCTTGCTTGATCAAAGCAACCTACTGTCATACAGAAAGCTAGTGTATGATAAATTTCAAAGCATACAAGAGGAGACAGCAGGACATGATACCATCGCAATCTTATTGGACATTTGACTTAAGTCCCTTTGTTTTTCAAGTCAAAAATATAAATTTTAATTGGGTAACTACTTGGTGGGGGATTCTTTCTCTTCTTATTGTTTTTGGTGGAGGTTATTTTTTTACACGCCTAAAAATTCAAAACACAAAACTAGAGCTAAAAAATCCTAAAAATTCAATTGCTCTAAAAAAACTCCAGAACTGGGAACTCATTCAAACGATACTTATTTATTCCTTTGTTGTTCTAGGAGTCTTGTACTGTTTGCAAGTATTAAATGTAAATTGGGGCTTACGCTGGTATAGCACAATGTACCTAATTGGTTTTATTGCCGTCTATGTTGGCTGCATGCACTGGATTCGCAAAAAAACTCTGATGCTAACCGAAGCCATGTTAATGAATTTAATTACTTTTTGTATTTTAGGAATGCTCGTTGGAGCTAGATTAGTTTATGTTTTCATTTACAACTGGGATTACTATAAAGATCGTCCTCTAGATGCAATTGCTACATGGGAAGGTGGGCTTTCATTTCACGGTGGAATAATTGGAGTTTCATTAGCAATCATTTTTTATTGCAGAAAAAACAATATTCCTTTTTTCCATTTAACTGATAAATTGGTTCGCATTATTCCTATAGGAATTGGTATGGGACGAATTGGAAATTTTTTAAACGGTGAGCTATGGGGGCGCGCTGTTGAAAGCAATGTCCCTTGGGCAATTATCTTTCCTGATGGCGGAAATGTTGCAAGACATCCTAGCCAAATTTATCAAAGTTTGGGTGAAGGCTGGGGGCTTTTTGTTACTTTATTTATTATTTCCCGTTGGAAACACAGAGAAGGCACAATATCTGCTTGTTTCATTATGTTTTATTGCTTTTATCGTTTTATTGTTGAATATTTTAGAGCTGCAGACGCTCAAATTAACTATTTCTATTTAAATAATTTTACTTGGCAACCATTAAATGCGTTTCCAGGAACACCTAATTGGCAAGTAATTACTATGGGTCAAATATTATGCTTTTTCTTCTTTTTCTTTGGGTGTTTTTTGATGTATCTATCACGCAAAAATATCCTAGAAGGAGGCCAAGAATGGCAAACTAGAATGGATCAATTTATAAGAATGCATAACTCAGAGAAAAAGAAATGACTTTAGATCTTCCTCCACAAACTATTCCCCAGCATTATGAAGAAAAATTATCAAATTGGTCTAGTTTTAATCCTGGGGAATGGAAACAAGACATTTTTACAATTCCTCTTGAAATTGGTCTTATTGCTGGAATTAATCAATATAGTTCTATGCGATCCACACCACTATGGCCCTTTAATAATGAAGTTGCGGATAAAGATCCCAAAGAGACCACATATCCTCGCTCGAAACTATTACCTTATGCTTTAGGTACTTCTGCTGCAATTATTGGAGGTCTTAGCCTCTATTCAAGTGACTTTCCAACATATAGGCACGGTATCGGTTGGATACATGCACATCTTTTGACAGAAGTTGCTACTTCTACAGCTAAAGTTACTTTCCAAAGAAAAAGACCTTTCTATGATAAGAAGGTTTCTCAAGGAAATCAGCCTTCAATTGATGATAAATATTCATTTTTTAGTGGTCACGCTTCACATGCTTTTACATTCGCAACTTACTCCTCTGCTTTATTATTCAAGTATTCAGATTCTTCTTTGCTAAATTGGACTTATGCTAGCTTGATTTTTACGGGAGCAAGTATTATTGCTGCCTCAAGAGTTACCGATAATGCTCATAATACTAGTGATGTAATTACAGGAGCTATTGTAGGAACAATTATTTCAGCTTTTGTCTTTTTTAGAGTGGAAGAAGTTAATGAAAAAAAACAAGAAAAACTTATTCATAATTTAAATATGTCACCTATTGTCTACCGTGATGAAGTCAATAAATCATGGTACGGAATAAATGTTGATTTCAATATTTAACTGAACTTCTCATTTTTTTATTCTTTTTTTTAAAAAAATAAATTAGTATCTTCAACAATGGAGGTCTTAATAATGAATACAGTTCATCCGCCAGTTATTGCTTTTTATTATTCCACAGCAAATAACTTACCAAATGACTTAATTTCAGAAGGATATAATATTGGTACCTATTTTGGAAAATTATCGTGTAATATAATTTTAGAAAATCAACAAAATTCTCCATTAACAGCTTCTATTATGGAAGGAAGTTTACAACAAAATAAACTAAACAAATTTAGTCTAATTAAAAGTAAAGAAGAAAAATTTATTAAATCAGATATCCTAATTTTTTTGCCTGGTGGATTAGAAACTTTAGATGACCTTCTTTTTTGTATAAATTATAATAAAAAATTATCACAAAAAAAGCCTATAATTATTTATAATTATAGTAATTTTTACAGTAATTTTATAAATTGGATGGAAGAACTTTCTCTTACTAATTTTATAAATCCAAGTTCAGAATTATTTTGTATATGTCAAAATGTTTATGAATTTAATTATTTTTTTAATGAGGTATAAATGTTGAAAAATAACTTTATTAAATTTATTGGTATAATTTTTTCCTTTTTAATTATTATTTCATCAGTTTTTGCTGAAAAAAAACAAGATGCTAGTAGTGAAACTATTTTTGAAAAAAAATACCTTGAAATTTTAAAAACTGCTTCAAAACAAGACTTTTTTTCAGTTAATTTCAAACAAGAGATATATTCTGCTCTGCGTGAAAAAATTTCATCATCTGATGGAATTCTTCATATCAAAAAACCAGCATCTTTTAGATTTGAAATTATTTCCCCTCGTCAAGAAATTTATGTTTCTAATAGTAAAAATTTTTGGAAATATATTCCCGAATTAAAACATGCTCAAAGCTTGCAAGCAAATGCTAATGAATTAGCATTTGTTCAACTGTTAACTAATCTAGCAAATATCAAAAAATTCTATAACGTATCCGCTTGGAAAAAACCTGATGATCAAAAGACAAACGAGAACATAAATACACCGTATGTTAAATCTGACACTCCTCCACTGCAAAATGACGATGATATCCATTTAAGACTCATCCCTAAAGAAGACAAACAGCAAAAAGTTTTATACGCTGTTATTCAGGTGAAGACAGGTCTCATTCAAGAGTTAAGAATTGTTCAAACCAACGGAAACAGAACAAGATTACTTTTCAATGACTACTCATCTAAAAAATTTAGTGATGAAGTTTTTGAGTTTAAACCACCACAGGGAATCGTTGTGGATAAGCTATAAAATGGGAAGGAATGAATTACTTAGAGTCAATTAAATCTATAATTTCTTGGAAAGCATTTATCGACATATCATTGGTCGCATTTTTGCTTTATCAAATTATATCAATGCTTAAAGGTACTCGTGCGGCCCAAGTGTTGATAGGCATGCTCGTAATTTTTATTACTTATGTTTTTTCAAGTATGCTACAATTTGATACATTGCATTGGATTATAAGTAAATTTTACTCCTCCTTTATTATTGTAGTTATAGTTCTCTTTCAAGATGATATACGCCGTCTTCTAACTCGATTTGGTAGAGGACCTTTTGCTACTGGTCTTGATTCCGTTTCTGGTACAAACATTATAGAAGAAATTACAAATGCCGCTAAATCTTTAAGTCATGAAAGAATTGGAGCGCTTATAGTATTTGAACGTTCTGTGGGATTAGATAAATTGTATGATCACAGTATCATGCTTGATGCTGTTGTGTCTGAGCAACTTTTAAGTAGCATTTTTCAGTCATTTTCTCCACTACATGATGGTGCTGTAATTATAAAAAAAGATAGAATTAATTGTGCATCTGCTCAATTACCTTTATCTAAAAATCCAAGATTTTCAAAAAAGATGGGGACAAGACATAGTGCCGCAGTTGGTATATCAGAAGAAACAGATGCTGTTGTTTTAGTCGTAAGTGAAGAAACTGGAAATATTTCTATCGCATGGGAAGGTAACTTACAAAGACAAAGTTCTTCAGAAGCAGCGAGAAAAATGCTTTCTATTTTATTACTCCCAAGAGGACAAAATTCTAAAATTATGTATTGGTTTGAAAATTTTGTAATCTTTAAAATTCATAAAATTTATATAAAATCTAAATCATTTTTAAATTCTCCTTTTAGTAAAAATTATAAAAAAAGCGATAAGCAGCTACAAAGAAAAGTATCTTCTCTTGAAAATTTGGCAATGCAACAAGCAGAACTTTCAATACAACAAGTTGAATATGAAAATAAAATTGCCTCAAATATACCTAATAATATTCATATTAGATTCCCAAGAAGCTCAAAAATAAAAGATATTAAGTCTAATGATATGCAATTTATTTCAAGTAATATTTTAAGTAAAAATCAAAATTTAAATATTACTCAAAATATTAATGAAAATATCATTGAAGATGAGAATGATCTAAATGAAAATGATGATCATAAAAATAAAAATGGTAGTGAAAAAAATAAAGCTTTAAAAGCAATAACAGAAATTGCTCCTGAAGATCGTTTTGATCCTCCAATTCCTAAATCACCTCCTCCAAGAGATGTTTCAATTGGTGGAATTCCATTAGATCCTCCTATAGAGAAAAACAAAAAAGACGAAGAAAAAAATAAGAAAGATGATATTAATTTGAATGATAAAAAACAAAAGGATGAACCGAAATAATGCCAGTTGGACCACAGCAAGAAAATCTTTCAATTGCAAGAGAATTATTTAAATTAATAACTAATAATTTTTGGTTAAAAGTTCTTTCATTTTTATTTTCTATTGTCATTTTTTTCATTGTTAGAACTGATAAAGATCTTACTTTTGAAAAAGTTGCTAGAGTAAAATTAGTTACATCTCCTTCTATGATCATTCTTGGGCAAAAAGAAAGAACCTTAGATGTAACAATAAAACAACAAAATTCTATTTTTTCAATTTCTCCTACAGACATCGAATTGACTGGAGAAATTGAAATTATTAGTGAAACACCTGGAAAAGTAAGAGTAAAAGTTGGAAGAGAAAATTTTCCAAGACTGCCTAAACAATATAATATGATCATTGAGAGACCATATATAGATGTTGATATTGACAAAATTCAAGAAAAAATTCTTCCTATCCAAGCGGTTTTGAAAGGAGAACCACAACCAGGTTTAATGGTAGAACAAGTTAAAGTAACACCTTCACAAATTAAAGTTTCAGGTGCAAGACAACAGCTTGCAAGAACACAAAATATTTTTACAATCCCTATTGTTATAGAAGGCATTAATAAAAATTTAATTACAGATGCAAATATTGAACTTGAAGAATCTTCAGCGATTAAGTCCATTGAAAAAAGCGTTGTTGTTGCTATCACGTTGGGTCCAAAAAAATTTAATAGAACCTTTCGTTCTGTCCCAATTGAAATTAAAAACATAGCAAAAAGAAATTTTTCAAAAATACAATTACGTCCAAGTTCAGTAGATGTTGAAGTATCAGGTCAAAGGATTATACTTAATAAACTCGATCCTTCCGACGTTAGAGTTTTTATCGATGCTACAGACCTCAAACCAGGTTGGCAAGACAAACCTATTATCTTAAAAATTCCAGGAAATGTATCTTTAGTTAAGATCATTCCTGACTTCATTTCAGTTCATCTCAATCCTTAAAGGCTATTTTATGGGAAAATATTTTGGTACTGACGGTATTCGTGGCGAAGCTAATGCCGGCATAATGGCTCCTGTTAATTTATTAAAATTTGCTCAAGCTTTTGGAATTAGTTTAAAAAGAAAAATTGATAAACCTAAGGTTTTAATTGGCAAAGATACAAGAGTAAGTGGATATTTAATTGAAGGAATTATTTCTTCAGGTTTATGCAGTGTTGGTGTTGACGTATTATTTGTAGGCCCCTTACCTACGCCAGGAATTGCTTATCTTACTAGAGGCATGCGAGCCGATGCTGGAATTGTTATTTCAGCAAGTCATAATCCATTTTCAGATAATGGTATCAAATTATTTGATCATAATGGTTTTAAACTTCCTGATAGCGAAGAATTATTTATTGAAAACTTGATGGATAGTAATGAACTCGACAAACATTTAGTTACGTCAAAAGAATTAGGTAGAGCCAAAAGAATTGATGATGCGATAGGCCAATATGCGGTATTTCTCAAAGAAAAATTTCCAAAAAATTTAAAATTAGATGGATTTAAAATTGTCCTCGATTGTGCTCATGGCGCTGGTTATAAAGTGGGCCCAAAAGTTTTTGCAGAGTTAGGTGCAAAAGTTCATATCATCCACGACAATCCAGATGGATTTAATATTAATGAAGGAAGTGGTGCATTACACCCAGAAATATTAGCAAAAAAAGTTAAAGAAGTTGGTGCTGATATTGGTTTTGCTTTAGATGGGGATGCTGATAGAATTATAGTTGTTGACGAATTAGGTAACATTTTAGATGGAGATAATATTATTGCATTATGTGCTTTGGAAATGAAATCACATAATCAATTAAAAAATAATGGTGTCTGTGTTACGATAATGAGTAATAAAGGATTTGATGTTGCGATGGAAAATGCAGGTATCAAAGTCTTGCGCACAAATGTAGGCGATAGAAATGTCATGGAGAGCATGTTACTTAACAACATTTGCTTAGGTGGAGAACAGTCAGGACATCTTATCTTTTTGGATTCTAGCACAACTGGCGATGCCTTAATAGCTTGCTTAAAAGTTCTAGAAATAATGTGTCTGACTCATAAAAAAATTTCAGCACTAGCTTCTATTATGAAAAAGTTCCCTCAAATTACTAAAAATGTAAAAGTTAGTAAAAAACCTCCCATTGACACTCTTCCCTTAACGACTTCAATTGTGAGAGAATTTGAAAAAGAGTTAGGTTCTTCAGGAAGGGTTCTATTACGTTACAGTGGTACAGAGTCATTAGCTAGAATAACTTTAGAAGGGCCTGAGCTTGCGCAAATTGAATCCATGGCTAATCGAATTGAGCAAGTACTTTTAAAAGAGATTGGGTGAAATGCCACAAAAAAATTTTAACTTTCATTTTTTATCTTCTAATATGCATATTAACAGATATTTGCAATTAAAATTATTGCAGTTTGTTGTTAGACCAGCAAAAAAAGTAGAAAATCTTGAAGTAGTTAAGTCTACAGAAATTGCATTAGATAAATCATTCTCAAAAATTTTAAAATCTGCTTTAAATTTGACTGGATTTTCATCTAGTGTAATTACTACTAAATATGGACAAATTCACTATTATGATAGCAATCCAAAATCTGATCTAAAACCAATTATTTTTGTTCATGGTTTAGGTAGCAGCGCACAAAGTTGGTGGATATTAGGAAAAATGCTGGAAAATAAAAGAAGAATTATTATACCAGATTTATTTCATATGGCAGGTTTTAGCCAAGCTAATAATTCTGTTATGAATTTCTTAGAACATGCTGAATCTCTAATAGAATTTATCTCTAAAGTAACAGAAGACACAGTAGATCTTTGCGGACTAAGTTTAGGTGGTTGGTTGTCAATGTATATAGCAAGCACCCAACAAAAACGTGTTAATAAATTAATTTTACTAAATCCAGCAGGATTAAAAGTAAATCCATTTGGTTTAAGAGATACCCTCTCATTCTTAAGTTGGAGAAAATTTCATAAATTGTATCCTGGAATTATGAAAGCATTTCCATTCACTGGTATTCCAATTCTAAGTAAAACAGCCAAAAGAGCATTATACCGCAACTTGAAAGATGAAAAAATTAAAGATTTGCTTAATTCAACTAAAGAAGATCATTTTGTTGATGACAATTTAAAAAATATTAAATGTCCTGTTTTATTGTTATGGGGTAAAGAAGATAAATTATTATCTTGTAAAATACCCATACTTTTAAATAATAATATAAAGAATATTACAGCAAAGTGGGTTGACGATTGTGCACATGTTTTATCTTTAGAAGCTCCTGCAACTTGTTATCAAGAAATTAATAATTTCTTGAATTTAAAAAGTATTAAAGATAATATTTTTACACAACTAGTTTTATCATCAAGTTTTTCTTATAAAACAACGCTAATATTAAAAAAAGAGCGAGATCATGATTATTGATAAAAATTTTTCTCCAATAATGGAACAGGTTTTTGCTGGTCGCGGTTTTTCAATTGATGAAGCAGAAGCTCTTACATTCAGTATGATAGATGGTACTTTATCTGATGTAAGAATAGCAGCAGTTCTAACTGGATTTCGTTTTCTTCCAGTTTCTGAAGAAATTATCATTAAAATATTAAAAACAATAAAGACTCAAAGTGCATTCAAAACAAATAAATCATATGAAAATTTAGTTGATTGCAGTGGAACAGGCGGAGATAGAATTACAACTTTAAATATCATGACAACATCAGCGCTTATTGCTGCTGCAGCTGGTGCAAAAGTTGCTAAATTTACAGGGGCAGGTAATCTACAGAAAGCTAATAGCTTGGAGGTATTGCAATTATTAAATATTTTTCCTGCTGCAAATTCAGAAAAAGCTTGTGAACAACTTGAAGAAGAAAATATCACTATTTTAAGTTCCAAAATTGTCTATCCAAGCTTAAAACATTTAATGGATATTCGAAAAACTTTAGGCTTTAAAACTATTATTGATCTCATCATTCCATTAGCAAATCCATTGAATCTTTCTGGGCAATATATCGGAGTATTTCAAAAAGATTATTTACCGTTATTTATTAATTGCTTAAAACAATTAAAAAGGAAAAAAGCGCTTGTCGTACATGGAGAGGATGGTTTAGATGAAATATCAGTTTGCTCAGCAACTTATATCTCTAAACTAGACAAAGAAAAAATCACACATGAAGTTATTAAACCAACAGATTTTGGTCTTCCTATTTATCAAATAAAAGATTTGCTAGGAAAAGATTTAGAATATAATTCAAAAGTGTTAATTGATACTCTCCAAAATAAATCTAAACAAGCTATTATAGATGCTGTATCTTTAAATGCAGCAGCAACCCTTTGGTGTGCAGACAAATGCAATACTTTGCAAGAAGGCCTACAGTTAGCAAAAGAAACTATTAGAAGTGGCAGGGCTTTTAAAATTCTTGAATCTTGGAAAAATAAAACCCATTAATATTTTTTTTTGGAGTTTATATGGCAAAAAAAAAAATTTTAGATTTTTTTATTGAGCAACAAAAGAAAATAACAAATTTGCAAAAGCAACAATTATCAATCACTGAAATCCGCAAAAAAACAGACGAATATTTTAAAAAAAATTTAATTGATACTTGCTTTTCATTAAAAATAGAACAAAAAATTAATACATCCTCTTGGGTTACAATTCCAAATTATATTAATGATGAAGATTTCTCCAAACTTTTCCAAACAAAAAGAAATTTAGTTGAATTAACTCCCAGTGATGATTTATTCTGTTTATTTACTTCTCCAATAAATTTTGATTGGCAACAATATATAATCCAGAAGTCGAATAATTCTTTAATTTTTAGAACTGGTTTTTTTACTGAAGAATACGAAATTTATGATTCTATCCTCCAAGGCTTTAATGGCTTAATTATATATTGCAATATGCAAGATGTTTATGAAATTCAACTTCTTACAGAAATTGCTAGAGAGTATAAATTTACCTTGATTTTTTTAATTCATAATAAAAAACAACTATTTACAGTACTAGAGAGCGATGCTCCATATATCGCAATTTCCGGAGTAAATTCAGATAATTTTAAAAATAATATGCAAAATTTAATACAACTTTCAAGTTTTATTCCATCTTCAGCAAAAAGAATAGCTTGGATCAATAATTTAGAAGTTAAAGATAAACAAATTCTCCAACAAGTTGGATACGAAATTTTCTTTGAAGTACATTAATAATAATTTCTTTTTACACAATCATTTTTTGCACTCATATAATAAGAAATAAGAGCTCTTTTAATAAAATCTGGATCTTTAGTAGCAACAGAAAAATACATTGAATTATTTAAATTTTGAAAGCATTTTAATTTCACTTGTGATTCATTATCATCAAAATTTTGTAAATAATTAATTCTATCTTGAATTTTAAAAAATGTAGTTTCATAAACCTCTTTAACATTTTTATTCAAGTTATCATTATTATATATTTTTATTTCAATAGCATTATTGATACAGAACCTCAGCAACCACTCAGATTGAATATTAAACTTTCCAAAACCTCTAATTTGATCCATATGACTGGAATTTTTAGCCAAGCAATTTGCCTTGATAGTATCTAGCTCACTAATAGAAATTTCATTTTCAGTATTTTGATTTGCATAGATTGAATTATTTACAAATAATGAAATAATTAAAAATAATTTTGGTGTTTTTAATTTCATGTTAATCCTTCCCTTAATTATTTTTAACGAATGCCTTAATTAAAAATCGTTGTCAATTTTTAAAGCTAACCATAAAAAAATTATTTGATATATTTTTTGAGATTCTTATATTTTGATTTAAGCTTTTGTAAATATTAATTATTTTTAAATTAAGGGGTCATCCTTTATACTAAACTTGATTTAGTTCTAAAAAATCAATAAAATTGTTAATGTTTTCTTTTGAGGTTTTAATATTATGGATTTCTTATCAAATGTTTCCACCATCCCTCCCTGGATATGGCTATCCTTCACAGTTGGCATAGTAGTTCTGCTTTTAGTCGATTTGAGCTTGTTTAAAATGACAAAACAAAGCAATAAAACCAAACATGCGCTTATTGAGAGTGCTGCTTGGATTTGTGCTGCTCTAATGTTCAATGGATGGTTTGCTTGGAGTTATGGTTCACAATTAGGCATAGAATTTTTTACTGGTTATTTGGTCGAAAAAACTTTAAGTATGGATAATATCTTTGTCATACTTCTTATTTTTTCATCCTTCAAAGTACCAGTTAAGTATCAGCATAGAGTCCTTTTCTATGGTGTCCTAGGCGCTATTATAATGCGCGGTCTTTTCATTTTATTTGGTGCACATTTATTACATAATTTTCATTGGATCATGTATCTATTTGGAGGAATTTTAGTTTATACAGGTATAAAATTTTTGTTTGAGTCCGACGATGAAAGTAACTCTAATGATAGTTTTATTATCCGTAAACTTAAGAAAGTCATTCCAACAACTGATAAAATTGAAGGACAATCTTTTTTTGTAAAACACAATGGCATTCGCAAAGCTACACCTTTGTTTTTAGCTTTAATTGTTATTGAAATAACAGATCTTATTTTTGCTATAGATTCTGTTCCAGCAGTATTTGCCGTTACTAACGATGCATTCGTTGCTTTTGCTTCTAATATTTTAGCTATTTTAGGATTAAGAGCTCTCTATTTTGTTCTTGCGGATTGGATAGTAAAATTACGTTATTTAAAACCAGGATTAGCTGTAATACTTGGATTTATTGGCTTAAAAATGCTTTTAATGGATTGGGTTAAGATACCAAGCTGGATGTCACTTCTTGTTATTATTGCAACGTTATTAACCGCAGCATTAAGTTCTTGGTATGTTGCAAAAGTCGAAGCTAAGAAAAAATAAATTCTTGTTTAAACTTTCAAAAACTACTCAGTACAATTTATATTATCTTTAGGAAAAATATTCTCTAATAAAAATTCATTAGCAATTTTTCTAGCACACTTTGATTTCATATACACACCATGGATTTTTCCATTGAAAGATACCACTTTATTCTGTGGAATGATAGGTACTAAAGAAAGCGACCATTCTTTTGGAGTTATAATATCATAATCTGAGGTTAAAATTAATACTTGAATATTATTGGGAATATTATATTCAACTTTTTTTGCTACATCCCAACCAGAGCAAATATTTTGAGCTAATACATAAGGAGTTACTTTACCAAATTCTTTTAAATCATTTTTTGCTGTTTCCATATTCTCAGTGACATCACTAAGAGGAAGATCATTCGAAGGAATATCTAAACATAAAGGATAAGTATTCTGATTACCAGATTCATCTTTATTAAATACCTCATAAAAATCTACTTGACCTTCCTTTAGTAGAGTTAACTTTTTATTTAAATCTTCTAATTTAAAACCATTTCCTTTTATCATCTCCATTATTGAATTAAGAATTATATATTCATTTATTTTAGGGTATTTTTTCTTAATTAATTCAAAATCACTTAGTAAAGATTTTTTTATATTAAGATGATCAAATAATCTATTTATAGCTTTATTTTGACCAATAATTCTCTCTTTATAAGTTTGAACTTGATTTAAATTACTATCTATTATTACTTTATCGATATATTTAGGAAATGAGTTTATTAAGTTAAGAGCTATTACAGAGGAATAAGAAGCTCCAAAGTAATTTATTTTAGAATAATTCAATTGTTCAAGAAGTCCAATATAATCCTGAGTAATTTGATCAACACTTAAGAAATTCATGATATCTCCATTAATTAAGAGACACTCATTTTGAAGAGAATGACTGTATTCCTTAATATTTAAATAATCATTTTGATTTTTTATAGGATTTAATAATTGTTTATAATCAATAAATTTATTACAGTCTTGTAAATTCATAGATTCAGAAAAACCTCGAGAATTCAAACCTATAATGTCATATTTTTTTAATAAATCAGGATTTTTTTCTGCAATTATTTTTGCAAATTCCACACTATTACCACCAGGTCCGCCAGGACTTACAAATAAAGCATCCTTTTTATTTTTTTGTACTTCTTCAGTTACTTTTATAAAATCTACAAATATTTTTCTAGTATTATTCAAATTTTCCCAGTCAAGAGGGGCTTTGAAAACACCGCATTCAGTCTTAAAATGTTCACCTTTTAAGACTGAATTACATTGTTTCCATTGAATTAATTCGTTTTTTGCATATAAATTTACCGTAACTAATAAAAGATTCAAAATCAAAAAAGTATAAATTATTTTTTTCATATCAATCCTTAAAATTAATCAATAAAAATAATATTCTACATAGAATTTATTGCTATAATCACAATAGCATCCCGGCATTTAAAATATATTAATTCATAAAATTTATCAATAATTATATTCAATATAGAAAATTTTTTATTAAAAAAATCTTCCTATTTTTTATTTAATTTTAAAATAAATAATTTAAATATAAATTAAACCACATTTCAAATTATAATTTATTTTTCCATAAGAAATTTTAATATCATGTTCATTTAAAATATTAAAACTTAAATTTTTGTAGTGAAATATTTTATCTTCAGAATCTGAAGTACTTGTATGTATCACATAGCCATTTGGCTTTACTTTAAAATTTCCTACTTTATTTATTACTGAAGCGGACATTATTAAATGAATATCAGGGTTTGTTTGCCAAAATTTTCGCCCAATACCATGGAAATGATCATAACAAATTTCAATCCCTAATGTGAGGCTCTTTTCTTTATTTACAGGAATAGAATATAAACCAACACCTTTCTGATATATTTTTTCTGATTTAATACCTGGTATAAATAATTGTTTACCATAATTACTTTCTTCATCATAACCAGCAATTTTACTATATTTAACAATTCGACTTCCAGCCAAATAACCATATGCTTTATTTGATATTAGTCTAAAATTATTTCGATTATCTTGATAATCTTTGACTCTATCTGAAAAATTTTTTGTATCTCTAATATTGTACATATTGAATTCATGGTTTACTAAATAATTAAAGTGCTGCATAGATTTCATAGAATTATCTTCTATTAAAGAAGATTTATAAAATTCATAAGGAGATTTATAGTTAGCAATTCCTCTTAATTTTTTTGCTTGAACATACTCTTTGTATTTTTTCATAGTATCATACAATGTGGAATCTGTATTCACGTTCTTTGTGGTATTATTTTTCTCGCTGGCTATTGTCCCAAGTAATATCAAAATATTACTGTATTTTTCAGACAGTTTATGAAATTTTTTTTCTATAAGAAGTTTATCTTCATTTAAAATAATTTTATTCTGTCTGGTTAAAGACATAAAATATTCAGGGGCTAAAAGAATTGCTTTAATTTTTTGACTATTAAAACTCTTCCTATAAATTTGTTTAAAATTTATATAATTTTCTTCACTAATAATATTTAGTTTATTCATACCTAAGCAACTATAAAAAGAAAAATTACTTTCTAATTGTAATAACTGATTATGAATGAAATTTAAAATATGCTCAATTCTTTTTAATTTTTCTTCTAGTGAATTAAAATCCTTATAAATTGAATTGACCTTAAATATAAAAATTGGCGACATAAAATTCTTTCAATAAAAGTTTAGTTTACTTAAAACAGGATAAATCGCTAAAACAAATTTCATGTACTAGCAAGTGTAAGTGAACTAATATTTTTTTTATTAAAATAATTTAAGAATTTCTATAACTTGATTTACTGTAGGCATTTCTCGAAAAATAAAGCCTTTTTCCTGAAAATATTTAGATTCATGAATTTTGGAAGCAATTTCAGCATCCTTTATCAAATTTTTTGCAATACCCATAATGAAATCATTAGTATTATTTTTTTCAATATTTTCTAATCTTTGTAAAAAAGCTTTTTTATGCCACGCATGAAATAACTCTAAAAATACTACTTTATTATTTTTAACAAATTTAAAATCAGGAAAATAGAAATTACTGCCATCAAATAATATTTCTTCATTACTTGAATCAATTTTCCAATATTCTGATTTACTATTAAAATACTCTGAAAAAATTTGAAATTCTTCTGGTATATAGCTAGAAAAATTTTTATAATGAGAAACTAATGGTGATTTCTCACTTAACTCTAAAAGCCCTTGACTTCTAATAGATTTAGAAATTGTAATATGTGCACTTAATTTCCATTTTGAGAGAAGCACAACATTTGGAAAAAATGCTGCTAAGTTAAATCCGTACTTTTGAGTTTGTAAAAAAAGTGATATTGGTCCATCTATTTCAACATAATACTTCGCATTTTCTTTTTTGATGTAAGTAACTAATTGATAGAACTTTAATTGCCGCAGTAAAAATCTTAAATCAGCTTTAGAATTTGTATGTTGCTCGATTTCAATTGTAACAGATTCACTATAAAACAATAAGCCTTGAACTAAAGCAAGATTATAACGATTTAATAATTTTTTTTCCTCAATATCTTTAAAATAAATAGCTTTACTATTTTCAGGTAAATCAGAGTATAAAATTTTTTGGATTTCTTCAATTGATTTTCCAACTGTAGTTGCTACATCTTTTAAATAATTTGATAATAATATTTCCGAATTTTGTTTTAATAAATAACTTGCATTGGAAAATAATTTATGGCGAAAATCATTCATATCACTTGCTATAATTTCAGCATAATTTAATCTATCATGCAAAAGTTTTACTAGACCTTTAAGAAAAATTTCTTCAACATTTATATCAATAAAAAGTTGCTGCTCAATTAATTCTTCTATTTCAGATCTTGTCAAACCTATTGCATTGTTAAAAATTTGCAAAGCACTTTTAGCCAGCTGTAAAAGTTCAGGATTATCGGATGAAATAAATTTAGGAAGAATTCGACCTTTACTCTTTTTAAAGTTCAAGAGTTCTTTTTTCGTAAGCACTATGCATTTTCCTTCGTTGATTTACAAAATATTCACTCGTTCCAGCTGAAATTAATTCATACAGAATTGCTTTTTTTCCTTCTTTAGCACGTAAAATTCTTCCTAGTCTTTGCACATGCTCTCTTACTGTTCCACTACCAGAAACTACTATAGCTACATTAGCCTCTGGAACATCTACTCCTTCATTTAAGACTTTAGAAGTCACTAAAATACTATAAATTCCTTGCCTAAAAAGACTAAGAAACTGTTCTCTTTCTTTAACTTTAGTATGATGCGTTAAAACTGGCAAATAAAAACTCTTTCCTATTAAATAAGCTGTTTCATTATCCTGTGTGAAAATAAGAATTCTATCTGTTCTATGCTTTATTATAATATCCCATACATAATTTAATTTATTTGCTGAAGATTGTGATAGTTTTTTTTGCTTTAAATATGCTGAAAAAGCTTCTTTTCCTTCAGGACTGCGAGAAGAAAGTTGGATAAATTGTTGCCAACCATTTTTTACTTGGAAATTAATATTATTTTTGCGAATAAAATCCAAATAAATTTGTCTACTTTCTTGATATAGTTTTTTTTCATTTTCAGACATTTCAACTTCAAACGTAATAACTTCATATGGAGCAAGAGTTTTACCTTCAAGTTCTTTAATGTCTTTTTGAAAACAAATTCCACCACACAATTCATACAATAATTTTTCTTTTCCATCAGCTCTTTCAGGAGTAGCTGTTAAAGCGAGACGGAACGGAGCAATTGAACTGGTTGCGGTATATTGCATTTGTTCACTAGGCAAATGATGACATTCATCAAAAATCAAAAAGCCAAATTTATTTCCTTTTTGTGGGACGTGAATCAATGCGGAATCATAAGTAGCAACAGTAATATTTTCTAGCTGATTATAACCTCCACCTAGTAATCCTATTTTATTTCCAAAGAATTTTAGCAATACTTCATACCACTGTGACATAAGATCAATAGTAGGAACATGCACTAAAGTAGGGCGCTGAATTTTTGCTATAGCAAGGATTGCTAAAACCGTTTTACCTGCACCAGTCGGTAATACTACTACACCATTAGATTGCTGATTTATCCAAGCTTCTAAAGCTTGGATTTGGTACGGCCTTGGTTCAATTTTAATTTGTAGTGAGAAATTCTGAGGCAAAAAATCTTTTGCTACATCCAGATACTCAATTTGATCTTTTCTTAGTGATAAGATCAAATTGCGGTAATGGTATGCCATTGCACGAAATGATGATACTCTTTTATCCCATTTTAAAAAAGGGTAATTATTTGCTTGAGTTTGCGAAATATTCGAAATTAGTATTGTTCCTTTATCAAACGAGATGTGTATCAAGTCCCCTCCTACATTTAATCCTTTGTTTCATTTACAAATGCTGCTTTAAAAGTCAAGGTATAATCTTTTGGATTTTTATTTTTAAATTATTTTCTATGATACATCAACTACAAAGTTGATTTGATAACTTCAAATTAGAATAATAATTAATTTTATTATATTAAATTCTTTAAATAGTTACATTTTTAGAAGAATATTTTAAAGTAAATGTATTTACAAAATAATATTTTTATTTTACATATGTATTGCAAATTGTAAAAAGAAATTTCATTCATTTTTCCATTAAAATATTATAGGAGATAAAATGTTATTCAAATATACTTTTCTAAAATTATTTGCACTAATTTTAATAGGCTTTTCTTTTGTCTCAAATATTACACTAGCAAGATCAACAAGTAATTTATGGACTTTTGAAAAAAGTGAGAGAATTTTTCATTACATTCCAAATCCAACTGAAGGTAACTTATATGGGATAAAATATACTTGTAATAGTTTCAATCCAAGCTTTGTCTCCTTACTTATTTTTTATCAAGGAAAATCTCCTCTACTTTCCACAAATCCTGAGGCATTTGTTCATAATAAAATATTAAATAAAAATCCAATAAGTCTCGAAGACAGAGGGTTTATGCTCATTCGAAATGTCTCAAGAATGTCAATAGTATTGAGTTTTGATAGTAAATATCATATTTCTAACTTTACAGGAGTTCCTATAGAAGGTCTTGATTGTACTTCATTAGAAGTCAGCAATAACTAATTTGAGGATTTTTGGTAATCAACTTAATTCTTTTTATAGGAAATATTATTTTACTTTTTTTTCAATACCTTGTATAATAAATTTTGATTTAATCACTATTTTATTTTGTAGGTATTTCTCATGAAAAAGAAAAAATATTTTTATATAGAAAATATTATAAAAGAAATTAAGTTAAATAAAAAGTATCCGCAAACTTCTATCGCAATAAATTCTAAAAGATTTGATATTAAAAAAAAAAATAAAACTTTATAGTAATAATAAATACAGTAGCTATTGGATTATTAGGGAATTACTACTAAAACATTATTTAGAAGTAACAGAAATTAAAAAAAATTTATATATGCGCTATGGTGGGGATGAAATTGCGCACAAAATTCTATTTGACCTTGGACTGCAAAATAAATTTAGCAATTATAAAATATTAAATGCTGGTTCAGGCTTTGGTTCTGATTTAATTGAACAAGCCAATCTTCTTCCTAACTCTAATTTTATTGGAATAGAATATAATAAAAAATATGCCGATTTATCATGCAAAATTATCCATGCATTAGGCTTAGAAAGTAGAATTAAAATTTATTGTGCTGATTTATCAAGCAAATATGCTCTATTAAAAATTAGAGAAAAAGAAGGTTTATTTGATGGAGTATATTCCAACTTAGCTGTTTTACATATAAAAAATAAAAAGTTAGTGTATGATAATATTTACAAATTAATGAAAGAAAATTGTAAATTTAGAAATGAGGACTATGTTAGTAACTCTTTTACTGATATAAAATTTGCTGAAGATAAAATTGGTTGCCAAAATTTAAAAACAATTTCTGAAATGCATAATATAGCTGAACAAGTTGGATATAAAAATTCATTATTTGAAGATTTAACAAGTAGTTGGAGAGAATTTACTAAAAATCGAGCTTTTAATTATGCAAATATGCAAGATAAAAAAAGTAAAATAAAAGAAAATTTTTTAAATGATGTTGCACTTTTTTTTACTTCCAAAAATGGATCTGGAGGTGTATTTATTCATACTAAGTAAAAAAATCTATTTCTAGACAACTATTTTGTATTTTGCTAAAGAAGTCATTCTATCCTTTGGAGAGTAGAATGATCTATTTTTTAATAGCTTTAAGTCCATTTGCATTATGTATCTTTTCAATTTTTATTTTAAAAAGAACAGCTACATTTTCTGCTTTATTATCTTGCACTTTTTCTATAGCCATTGCTATTTTATTCCCACTTTTTAAATTTCAAGATTATCTTTTATACAGCGCATTTTTTTCAAGTGTCATTCTAACTAGCACAATAGCTATCATTATCATACCAGGCCTTTACTTTAATAATCTCCTAAAAAAAATGGGAAATATAGATAAAATATCTTCTTTAATTGAAAATCTCCCTCTATCAAGTGAAAAAAAAACTTTAATATTACTTCTAGGAATACTACCTGCTATAGAAAGTTTTACTGGATTTGGTATATCTTTATTAATTGGTATCCCTATTTTTTTCCGTCTTTATATTCCTCAAAAAGCTTTTTTTCTATCTATGTTAAGCCTGAATACTATTCCTTGGGGAACTTTAGCAATTTCAACAGTAGTAAGTTCAAGTTTATCAGGATATTCTATTTCTGCGGTTGGTTTAAAATCAGCTATAATTAGTTTTTTAGTATTTCCTATTGTTGGGTGTGTAAGTCTATATGTTGTGAATGGAGTTCATCTCTTAAGAAAAAAATGGTATCTCGCATTTACACATGGCTTTGTTTATGCATTATTATTAATTTATTTCAATTACCTAAAATTAACTGAATTATCGGGAATACTTACAGGAATTGTATCATGTCTTATATTTTTTGCCATTTACTATAATTTAAGTTCAAAAAAGCAAGAAATAAAAAAATTCTTTATTAATTTTATAAAATTACTTTATCCTTACTTTGTTTTACTAGCATTCATTGTTCTCATTAGAATTCAATCGATTAATAAATTCCTACATGATATATGCAGTATAAAATGGAAAAGTATAGAATTAAATCCTTTCGTAAGCCCTGGGATAGCATTAACAATGACAACCATTATCTTTCTTCTAAAATATAAAAAAAAGTTGGACCATAAGCAGGAATGGAAAAAAATTAAAAATGTTTTATTAAGTTTATTTTTATTTATTTTACTTGCAAGATTTATGCTAGAATTCAGAATTATTGGAGTAATTACAGAACAAATTTCTAATATTGAAACTAATTTTCTAAAATTATTAATTTTACCTTTAATTGGCATGCTCAGTGGATTTATTGCAGGTTCAAATGTTGGTGGTAACGTCTTAGCTCTTACTATTCAAATGGATATTGGGAATTCATTCAATCAAGGACTTTTATTTGTTGCAGGACAAAACTCTGCTGCTGGTCATATTGTTTTTACATCACTACCAATTATTGTCCTAATTATCACATTAGCATCTGATTATCATTCTAGTAGCTCACTTGAAATAAGAAAACTTGAAAATACTATGCTTAAATTTGGAATGAAAGTAAGTTTTCTTTATCTTATTTCATTCTTTTTTACTATTTTTATTTCATATATCTTTATAAAATAATCACTTAATTATATAAAAAAAAAGTCTTTTAGAATATGATTAAAGAAATAAAAAATAAATTTCAAATTTTTTCTTAAAAAAGGAAAGCATCTATTAGAAATTCAAAAGTACTAAGAGATACCTACTGATTTACTTCAAAAACTCTAATGCTTCAAAATTATCTTCAACAAGAAACCATTTATTTCCTTTTTTTACCCATTTTTCTAAAGTAATTTGTCCTTTTATTTTATTCATCGACCAAGGTGAACTAAGTAATGCTGTATTTTCATCAACTACTATTATTTTCCTATCTAAATACTTCATATCAGCAGCACCGGTATCAAGAACAGTTTGCCAATATTTTGCGATTGTATCTTTACCTTCAACAGTTCCAAACTCTACAGGCATAGATTGTAAAATAGCATTTGGTGCATAATCTCTGAATGAATACTTAGCCTTTTTATTTTTTGCATCTAAATTAAATCCTTTTTGCCATTGATCTGTCTTTTCAATAATTTCTTTTTTAATTCTTTCTTCTTTTTTCTTTGAGATTTTATGATTTTCTATGGAATCAATAGTTTTAATAATTTCAACAACTTTTAAAGGATGTGTGAGATTCGGAGCATGACCCGATGTAATTGTAAAAACTTGCTTAACTTGTGTTTCTGTATACATTTCACGTTGTAATTTTTGCGGAATTGCATTGTCACGTAAAGTTTGAATATAGTATTTAGGTATCTTACCAAAATTTTCCTTACTGACGTTTATTTTATGCGATAAAGGTTCAATAGGTTCTGAAACCATTTTTTCTTCAATTCCTGTAAATTCAGCTTCTGGAATTTCCTGCGCATAAACTGAATTTATCATCCCTTCTTTTATCGAAGCATTTCCATTTTCATTATCAATCTGTAAGTTATTTAGTAATAAGGAGTTAGAATTTTTTATTTTATCTAAAAAAGAAATCCCATTAGGCAATAGAGCTCCAGCTAAATAAACCAATGTCTGAACTTTATCAGTTCTTTTTTCAGCAACTTCACTAATAATTGTACCTGCAAAGCTATGCCCTAAAAGGATAACTTTTCCTTTTTGTTTATCTAATTCTTGCAAGACAACATTTACATAATTATCAAACCTAACATCTTTAGGAGACATTTTAAAATTTCCATGCGCCGGCAAATCAGGTAAAACGACATGAAAACCATTTTTTCTCAGCTCATTAGCTACAGTATTCATAGCCCACGAACCTGTAAAAGCAGAATGCACTAGTATTATTGTTTGTTTAGATTTTTCAATTGCATTAGCAGAAAAACCGAATACTGGTAGTAAAAAAGCTAAAGATAATGGAGTAGTTGTAGATAATTTTTTTTTCATAAGTATTTCCTTAAAAAGAGTAATATTCCCAAAACCGAACATTTGGTACAGAAGTGATAGATCCTTTCAACTCTCTTGTCAATGCTTTTTGTACCGAATGGTCTATTTATTTATTTTATATTTATTATCAAATACTTATATAAAAAGATATGCTCAAATAAAATGTAAATGTCATTTTGCTAAGGATGACTATTAAAATGAGCGATATATCTTTATCTCTTTTCTTTCTTAGGAGAAAAATTACAGAAATGCAGAAATTATTATTAGTTCTATATATTCAGATTATTTTTATAAGCTGCCAAAAAAACCATTCAGACAATGGTAGTAAAAGCAGATCTCAGACAAATTCTTTACATTTATTTGAACTTGGAAT
Organism: Pigmentibacter ruber; assembly: GCF_009792895.1. Classification (NCBI taxonomy): domain Bacteria; kingdom Pseudomonadati; phylum Bdellovibrionota; class Oligoflexia; order Silvanigrellales; family Silvanigrellaceae; genus Pigmentibacter; species Pigmentibacter ruber. The sequence goes on along the minus strand of NZ_WSSC01000002.1, from coordinate 240,071 downwards.
TTCAGAATCAGAATTGCTCACTAGAAAAAATTTATTTTTAAATTCACCAATCCTAAGCAAAATACCTAGTTTTAATGATAAAATAATTAATATTGATGCTAAGCGTTTAAATACAGGTAAGCGTTGTCCAACACCAAGAATAGCTTTATATCATTCACCAAATGGAGGTTCTGATATTTACTGCCTTGAACTTTCAAAAGAATTTCGCAATAATATTCCAGATAAAATCAAACAAGAAATAATATCAAAAGATTTAAAAAATTTAGACTTATTTATTTTTGTTCAAACAAAAATGGATTCAATCAACCCACATGCTATCCCACTTGATGTTCTGAGGGTTCACAATTGGGCGTATCCAAATATACCAGATGTATATGGATCTTTGTTTAATAGAGATCTTTATATCTCTGTCTATTCAATTACAAAAAAAATACCTCTGTCAAAACACATTCAAGAGGATAAATTAATACCTTTTAATGTAAATTTGCATGACAATTTGATATCACCTGACAATGCACATATGGGACTAGCCAATGCACCTAATATTAATTTTGCATTTTATTCATTAGTAATTGACACGATAGAAAAAAGAGCAATTGTAACTTTGCATTGGCTTATTAAACCTGAAGATTACAGCGATGATATAACTAATCCAAATTATTTACATTCACTTCAGCATTTAAACAGAAAATTTCATTCGTCTATTAGCCTAAATGTATTACTTGCAAATATTAAAACACTGCCAAATTTTAGTTCAGGCAAAGATGAGGCTATCATTGGTTTGCAAAATTTAATTAAATAAATTATTTGTTAATTATTTTAGCAAAATTCGAAAATATGCTATTTATTTTGATAATCAAAATTAAATTAAATTTTTATAAATTTAGATATTATAAAAAATTATTTCTTTTTAAATAAAATTAATAATTATCAATTAAAATTATTCTAAAACATATTCTAAAAATTAAAAAATATCTTTGTTAATAAATAATTTAATTTTATATTAATTCTAAATATCTTATTCGTAAATAAAATATGTATTTCTTTAAATTATATCAAAAAATGTCCCAAGAGCTAAATTTTAAAATATATCAAAAATGTATAAAAAATTAAATTTTATAAGATAACTAAGATACAAAAATTTAGTATCATTAATTTTTTAAATATATTTATTTTAAAAATTTAAATTTATTGCTTATTTTTAAATTCTAATAAACATTTAAAAAAGGTGATAAAAAATAAAATTATTACTAATAAAGAAAATTAAAATTATTTTAAATTTTATAATCATAAGAATTTATTGATATTAATTCTAAAGCTCATAAATTGATATTGATTTATTAAAAATAAATTAGTATTTTTCTTACTGAACAGATTAAATCTGTTTTTAATTAATCAACTGTTATAATCAAATAGTGATCATGATCAAAATATAAATAAGTTGTTTTTAATTAATATTAAATTATATTTCTTCTAAAAATTTGTAAATAATTATATATATTTTAAATTAATATATTAATATTTATATTTTTATTGTCATATTCTAAATTATTTAAGGAGTTATTATTATGAATTTTTTTGTTAAAAATTGTATTGCATTTCTTCTTCTACAATATGCAACTTACGCTAATTCTGTCGGCTGGGTAATTTCCGTATAAAAACATTATTTATATTTAAAATTATATTTTAAATAGTATTTTTAAAATAAATAAGTAAATAAAGTATCATTCTTTTAAGATAGCTAGAAATTGATGAAAGTTGTTTCTAGCTAATCTAGCTAATCTAGCTAATCTAGCTAATCTAGCTAATCTAGCTAATCTAGCTAATCTAGCTAATCTAGCTAATCTAGCTAATCTAGTTAGTCTAGCTAGTCTAGCTAGTCTAGCTAAATAAATTTATATTTTCATATTTTATCCATTAATTAATACTTTTCTCTTAAAATTGCAAATTTATCGAAATTAATCTGTAATAAAATTTATTTAAAATAATCTATAATTTTATTTCTTAGTACAATAAATTAAATTTTAATTTTCAATGTTACTTTTGGAAAATTATCAAAAGTGAACTTAAATATATAAATTATTAGCTTTATTTTGACCAAACTAGACATATAATTGTATTCTTATTAAATGCATTATTTTCTAGCAATTATACTTATTAACCCTAAAATATAAAGAAAATATTTACATAATTTCTCTATATTTTAGGGTTAATATTATCTATAAATAAATGAATTAGATCCTTGAAAATATTTTTATAGCAATATTGACAACATATTTTTTTCTACAATATAAGAATTTACTTTTATAATTTGATTGGAATAAAATTATGAGGTCAAAAAACAAATTAACTATCATTTTTATTTTTTTAGTTGTATCTATTTCTACTATCATAGGTATTCTAATTAAAAATTATCTTTCACAGAAAAACAATTTAGTTAATTTAAATACAAGTGGGAAAAAAATATTTAGTACTATTCATAATCAAAAAGTTGAAGAAATAAAAAAAAGAATTGATTTAAGAGATTTATATAAAATTTCAGACTTCTTAAACTTCCCCGAACATTTTAACAAAGATAAAAATTGCTATACTTCGTTAATAGATAGATATTGCATAAAAATAAATTCTATTTTTCAAAATAAAGAAAAAAATCAAATTTATTATTATGTTACCGTAACTGGTGAACTTGAAAATACCGAAAAACTGAATCATAAAGATGCAATTGCTCAATTATTTAAAGTAAAATTTGTTCCTAATAAATTTCCATTTTACGAAATTGTAGCCAAAAGTAACGCAATTGATTTATCGTGTGAATTAACAAATGATGAATGCTCTGAAGTAAAGTATCTTAAAATAGCAAATGATAACCAACTTATTTTTAGTATTGAACGCAGTTATCCCCTTCCACATGGTGGTGGAATAACAACTGAAGAGTTTTTTCTACCAAACGAAAAAGGAAATATTAAGTTTGTATTAAGTTTTGTAAAGGATTATTATGGGTCAGAACATTGTTTTTATAACAATAATGAAGATAGTGATGTCATAGCAAAAGATATGGAAGACAAACTCCCAAAACAAGAACGTTGCGCAAGAGATGATGTCTATAAAGCAGAATATAAAATCATTGAAAATAAAACAGGACTTTATTCTTTTTATGTGACTAAAAAATTATTTCCAACACAAACTTCACCAATAGATGAATATCAAAGACATGAATTAGATAAACCACTAAAAGAAAAGTACTTTTATATCTATTATGACGAAAATAAGCGCAAATACATTTCTTATGAACCAGAAAATCTTTAACCAATATTACAATATACTCTGGCTGAATAAGAAAAAGATCTATTTTTTCAAAATGAATACTTCTAATTAAGAATAATTTTTGCTACTAAAGAAAAAGGGGAGACTCTAGTTATTTTGATTGAACAGGAAAATACATGAAAACAGTAGTGGCTGCTTTGATTGAAAATCAAGGATTTTATTTTGTAGCACAGAGAGCAAAAGGACAGAAATTAGAAGGTTTTTGGGAATTTCCTGGAGGTAAACTAGAAAAAAATGAGTCTATTGAACAGTGTATTATAAGGGAAATTAAAGAAGAACTTAATATTAAAATTGTTCCTAAAAATATTTTCTCTGAAACAATTTATGAATATGAGTTCGGAAAAATAAAACTTATTGGTGTTATTTCGGATATAGTAGAAGGAAATTTAGAATTACGAGTCCACTCACAATATAAATGGTTAAAACCAGTTGATATATTGAAAATAACTCTTGCTCCTGCTGATATCCCAATTGCTCAAAAACTCAGTTATAATCAATAAAATTATATTCGCTTAATTGCGAATTTTCATATTAAATAGATGTCACTATATAATCATTATTTTCATGTTTAGTTTGTGTTCTTTTTAACCAGTCTTTTTGTAATCTAGTATCATGAAAATCTTTGCAGAAATTCTGAAAATTATTGTTATTACTAGCAAAATTAATAATATCAGTGACTTTAGAATTATCAATTTTTAGTAAAGGCATATATAAACTTAATGATAATTCTACCTCACCTAAAAATCCATCAACAAAATATTGCAGATAATCATCAAATTTTTGTATTTCTACTGCAACACTCATTAGACGAATAAATATTTTAGTATACAAAGAAACAATTTTTTCAATGTCACTTTTGTGATAATGACCATCTTCATCTTCTAAATTATTTTGATATATATCACTCTCAACCGCTCCTATATAAGAAGTAAAATTTCCAACTTTATCATTACTAATTTTATGCTTCTCTTCTTTTTTATTATACTTTTGACATAATTCCATCATTTCTAAGATATTTAAATCAATCTTCCTTATTAAACTAGAAATATTATCAAGTCTTTTATCTTGCAATTCTGAAATAGCTTTCATGTATCTAGTTGGTGCCATACCTCTTTCAGATTTATAAAATTCATAAGCAGGTCGGATGATCTTTTTATTACTATTATCTATATTTTTTCTTTCTTCTTCAGATTGTTGCGCAATATATTTTTCAATTAATTGTTTCCAGTATTTGTCTTGATGTTGATCTATTTTTGCAGCTACAAATGCAACTCCAAACGTTCCAATTATTTTTAAAGGCATTACAGCGTAATTTGTTAATATATTATTTACTAAAGAATCCTTAATAAAATGTGTAAAATTATTAGTAATCATAACAACACCAGTTCCTGCCTGCATCACTCTAAATGCATGATAAGAACCTCCTAATACTGAGCAAAGAGATTGATATCTTTCTTGCCCAGTTAATCCTGTTGCCTTCGAAACAATTGCAGAAATCACTTCAAAAATAATTAAACAACCTAATGAAACTGATAAACCTACGCCAGTTCCAATATCCTTGGAAGATAAATTAACAGGACCGTGGATATTAGGAAATAGCAGTGGACTAAGTCCTTTTAACGCTCTACTCGCAGGTTCAGCAATAGAATCAGGAGCATTCCCAGGCGGTCCAAATAATGTATCCCTTAGTTGATTTGGAATCTTTGAATCTTGCTTTAAGATATTTATATATTGCTCAGTTTCTCTTTGATTCATTTCTCCCATTAAAAGGGTATTTTGAACAAAATCTACAAAAGAGTTTCGATAGTTTTCATCTTTATTTTCTACATATTTCTTTATTGTTTTTCTAATAGCTTTCTGATTTGTTGGATTTTTATGCAAGTGTTTTCTTTTAAACTCTGAAAAAGAAGAGTTATTATTTGAAAATACACTTAACGACTTAAATAAACTCAATCTTAGAGTTTCTAACTGAATAAACAAGGGTTGTTTTAAAATTAAGGTGTATCTATAATAATTCATCAGTTTCATATAGTCATTTTTAAGATCATGCTGTGAAATATTTTTCTTTTTAAATTTTTCTATACTTTCTATCAAATTAACATAATATGTAAAAAGAGTAGATATATTGAATTTATATTGGCCATTTTTTGCAATTGATTTTTTTACATTTTCAACAATTTCTTTAATTTTTTTCATTTCAATTAATTCTAACTCAAAACGAGACATACTTGAATTAACTATGTACTTTGAATTAGAACTGTGTGAGGACAAATGACCGCTAGTAATTAAATCATTTTTTCTTTGCAAATCATATTCCGAAAGTAATTCAATAGGAATTTTTGCCTTTAGAACTTTATAAGAATCAGCAGATAAAATTTCTTTCCCTTTCACAAATAGCAAACCAATAAAGTTTCCTGCTAATGCGCCGCCAGCAATTGCTCCTGCTGTTGCTGCTTGTGACGCAGCATTAGCAGCAATAGAAGCTGCATAACCGCCAGCTCCAACAGGAGGTAACACAATTGCTATTGCTATCATAAGAAGATCAATTAAAGTATTTGCTGTCAATGTAAATATTTCTGCTGGTGAGAGCTGGATATAGTACTTTGCCTTATCACCAATATTTCTACTTTTAGCAATTGTATGTAGTTCTTTTGTAAAATATTCAAAAAAATCTTCACTTTTATAGCCATAATTTATTGTATAAATATTATCTCTAAAAAGATTTAATTTTTCTTCATGAAAATATTTTATTTGATTAAAAATGTACTTATAAAGCTCTTTGTTTTTTGAATCTGGAATGCTGTCTAAATGTTGCATAAAAACAGAAAACTCATGCAAAAAAATCTCGCGATTATGAAACTTTTGCACCACTCTAGCTATAGTTTCCTTATTTGCATTGTAGTAACCAGTTAAGAAATTAATATAACTTTCATAATTCTTTTCTTGCTGAACAATATAATTTAAAAAATTAAAATTCTTATCACGATTAATTATAAGTATAAATGTTGTTAAAAAAGAAATGCATATATTATAATTTACATTGTAAAATGCATTAAATTCATTTTTAGAAAGAAGAACTTCAGAAGCAATTTGAGATTTACTATATTTTTTTGCTTGATTTTCTTTAATTAGAGCAGCTTCAATTTCATGTGGAGTACGAAATTTATTTTGAATATTTGTTTTAGTATTTTTTAGTATTTTCTTAGCTTCACTTAACATCTAGCACCTATATTTATTTATTAAGAACGATGTATCATCAAAGCAATAAGTAATTCCTTATCTACTTATTTTTACAATAATGTTCTTTAAGATATGATTACATCTTGATGATAAATAACTATATAAATTCAATATAATTATAGTGTATTGAATTTATTAAATAATATTATTCTAGGGTTAGACAAATTTATTCGGAATATTAAGTTCTATGATAAAATTTCTAATCGACCTAATCTTCCATTCATTTTCACGGTCATTCCTTTTTTTAAAACTTGAAAAATCTGCTGCGGAGCTGATATCGCTGGCAGGCCATACTCTCTAGCAGCTATAAAACCGTGTGATAAAACCCCACCTGTCAGGGTAACAATTCCTGAGAGCGTAGGATAAATTGCTGTAAAAGTAGGATTAGGTGATGTTGTTAATAAAATAGCACCTTTAGGAATATTACCAAAATCAGATAAGTCTTCAGCAAAATACACTTCTCCCTGAGCTTCCCCTGGGCTCATTGGCGCTCCATAAAAAATATTCTCCTCTGTATTAAAGTTTCTAAAATCATCCCTATTTTCATATAAGATAGGAATTTGCATAGGTTTTTTGATTGATAAATTTGCAACCCATAAATTCTTTCTCTTCAAAGTCAAATAATGCAAATTTGAAGTTGGGAAAAATAATTGCTCTTTTAATTCTTCAATTCGTAAAAAGTAAATACTATCTTTCATTAATAATATTTTTTTTGCAATTAATAAATCTTCTGCTTTTTTAATTAAATATTTTGATTGCTGAATTATAAGTCCTGAAAGAAAATGTTGTTCCTCATCCATTTGCATTAAAGATTTTAACTTATCCATAGAAGATAAAATTATTTTATTTATCTTTCTTCTATTAATTTTTATTAACATTGCATCAAGCTTATTCATAAAATATTCCATTTTATATTCACATTTGGGAAATAAACCAGTATTTGATAAATATTGCGCTAAAATCTTTCCAAGCTCCCATGGAGCTTCATTTAAACAAGGTTTAATAAAGTCCCAAGAAGTACGTACATGCCCATTTCTACTTAAAAATTCATTCCAATAATTCTTGGATTGAGCACAAAGCAAATCAAATAATTTAGAAAAATCATCGATATCTTTCACTCCAGATAAAGAATTAAGAAAGTATACTCCATAATTGTCTTTTATTATTTTAAAAAATAACTCTCTGCATTCTTCATTAAATTTTAAAGTCCGATTTGAAAAATTTCCTAAGTAACTCAAATATTCATCCGCAGAAAAACCTAAATTTTGAAATATTTTATTTAATTTTTTTTCTAAAATATTCTTCATTAAGAAAATAGAAAAATCAGATTCAAGAAATTTTTCTCCTATTAATTTTAATTTTTCCATGTTTTCCAAAATTTTAGTATTATCATTCAATAAATTAGAATTTTTTAGTTTATCAAATTTTCTTATATTTTTCAAAAATTCATCTCTATTATATTCCCATTTTTCTACTTCATTATTAAAATTATCTTCAATTAAAACCAAAATTATTTGGAGTTTAAAAAAAGAGATTTCAAATTTTTTGTCTTTTACAAATAACAGTTTAATTATAAAAGAAAATAATATATATAATATTTTCCATAATGATGATGTAAAAAAGGAAAAAAAGTGAGACCATCTAATTTTTATACCTTTTGGATAACTAAAAATGTTTGGATTAGCATAAATAAATCCACCAAATGATATAGCAATTTGCTCAATATTTTTGACTAAAATTCCAAATTGTTTATTCAAAACTCTTACATTAGTTACAAAAATGTCTGATATTGAGGACCACGCTAAAGGTGTTAAAGGTTCAGGAAATCTTTCTAATGTTAATTCTCTGCTCCATAGATTTCCATCAAATGTTTTTTCAAACATATATGCATCTTCAGTAGCAATCTTTCTTACTTGAACGATCCAAAATTCATGTCCATCCCATACCCATTCATAATCGATTGCTGCCTTAAATTTTTTTTCTAGGGTAAAAGCATGTTGCCAGACTTCATACCAGAAAGATGTTAATTTTGAATGAGGTTGTTCTTCACTTGAAATAGTGAAAGAAGTTCCCGTTCCTTGAACCACAGAATTTCCGGCAAATGCATATTCACAAATTCCATTTTGTTCCCAAATGTCTAAAGGATTTCTACTAAAACAAACACCAAGAATTTCTGGTTCAATATATTTTTGAATAAAAAAACCAAGTTTTACTTTAGAAAAATGAGGAGTGACTTCTATTATTCTTTTGACACTGGCTTTAGTTAATGCCGAAGCTAGAACCTTTTTAATTTCATTCCATAAGCTAAGTTCATCATAATTTTTAATATGGAAAGAATCAAAACATCCCGCAAAAGAAGATAGTTTAGAATCCTCAACACTCATACTAGAGCGTATAATTATTTTTGAACCAAGAAATTTTTTTATTTTTTTAACTTCAAAATGCCATTTCGCAGGAGGAGGTATATTTAAAATTTCTAATTGTAAGTTAAAATATTTTGTCTCTTCTTCTTTTCTAATTTCATCAAATTCTAGGGGAATTTCTTGCATAATTTTATCAAATTTTTTTATCTTAAATTTTAAATAATTCTGTATCTCATCGCATTTGTAAAGAATAGTTTCTGGAATATTATATGAATTTTTTTTTAAAAAAAGACAATTTCCCCCTTTACCTCCATAATCTACATCCTTTGTATTCTTCTTTAATAATTGTCCAGTTAAGATTTGCATTATTCCATTTCCTTATAGAGATTAATTAAATTTATATCATATTGTTCTTTTTCAAATGAAAAAAATGAGAGTTTTAAAAGACCGCTTACAATTATGAAAGCATTGGATATTGTAAAGAAAAAAATATTTTTAATTCCATGCTCAGAACAGAGCGCTCTTATGATTTTAATCGGCGTCACAAATTTATAGTAATATTTTACAAAAATATTATTACCTATGTAACCTGAAATACATTTTTGTTCTGAATCTGGAATCATAAATAAAATTTTCCACATTTTTAACCAAATTTTAAATTTATTATTATAACTTTTTGAAAGTTTGAAAAGTAAAAAACTTTTTTCTAATTTTGTAATATAAGTAGTTCTGCTAATTAATAAAAATTTTAAAGATCTAGTCCTTTTTTCTAATTGCAAAATTAATTTTTTTGGTATGAAGTTATAACAAAAATTAGTTATTTCTAAAAAAAATTGAATTTGATTAAGCTCAGGAAAAAATTTACTTGTTAATACAAATGCTCTATAAATTTTTTCATAAGCAGAAATTTCAATTATTAATTTTTTAAATTTTTTAGTATCTAGCGGACTACAAAATTTAATAATATTAAAGATATCTGCCAATTCTTTGAAACCAGCTTTATATAAAGACAAGTGTATACATAAGTGAAGTACATTACATTCCCAAGACATTCTATAACAATTTTGAAAATTCGGTATTGGTACTATATCATCCCAAATAAAATTTATTACATTATTTTTTTGAAAATTTCGTGACAATTGCCAATGCACAGTAATTACACAAGATTTATCTTCTGATATATATGGAGGTAGATGATGGGTTTTAGAAGTATTTGATTTTTTTGAGAATAAATTGTTAAATAAACAAGAAAATTTGTTGTTTTTTAAAATATTTTCAAACTCATGAATGTCTCTTTCTTCAATAAGGAGATCAATATCATTCATTTTTTTATAAAATTTTTCTCGATATAGACATTGACTAAAACAAAAACCCTTGAGAAATACTATTTTTATGCCTAGTTTACTCGATTCTTTTGCAATATTAAAAATGAAAGTATTCTGTATTAAAAATCGACTTTCATATTTTGCAAACTGATAGTTCCAATTACAAATTTTTATTATACTATTAAATATTTTTGGAAAATAATTTTTGATTCTATCATAGACTAAAACTTGTATCGAATTTCTTTCAATAATTTCAATAAATAATTTCATATTTTTTATTTTTTGCATTGAATCTTCAATTCTATTAAAATCATTAAAATCAAATTCAGCATAACTTAATTTTTCTAAAACAAAGCTAATTTTTGAATAGTCATTATTTTCTTTCATAAAGGTTACCTATAATTTTTTGCAAACATTATTTCTTAAATTATTTATAAATAAAGCAGAAAATGTAATTAATATAATGAAATTAACACTAAATACACAGATGTAAATAATATGTCAAACAAAAAGTACTTTTATTTATTCATAAAATTACAATAGAATTTTTCTGTTACATTAAAAAATATTTTATAGAACAAAATTTGACAAAAAATAAATTTTTATTTACGTTTATTTAACAAAGTAATAAAATTACAATAGAATCCATTAATTTCTTAGAAAACTAATTTAAAAAGAACACAAAAATGAATAGTATTAGAAATTTACTTATAGACCTAGATGGAACTTTAATTAGCTTTAACGAACTACAAGCTAAAATTTACTTTATAGTAAAGGCAATGACATGGAATGAGTTTAGAGTTTCGCCTTTAAAACTTCTATATTCGTTAAGTTTATTTAAAAGCAATATTATAAATAATAGTGACAAAAATTTAATATATAATAAAGCTATAAAAACATTTTCTCAAACAATGAATATTTCAATAAATGACAGTGAAAAAATACTAATCAATTTTATTGAATATATTTTCCCTTTATTAAGAAAATATTTTTCTATAATTCCTGTAGCAAATTCTTTTATAAATTGGGCAAAAAATAGATATAAACTATATTTAGCAACTAATCCATTTTGGCCACCAGAATTTGTAAATTTAAGATTACAATGGGCAGGTATTGACGTAAATACTTTTAAATTTATTTCCCATTCAAAAAATATGTATTATTCCAAACACTCTAAATTATATTTTCAAGATTTTCTTTCACAAAATAACTTAAAATCAGAAGAATGCTTAATGATAGGAAATAAATTAGCTCTCGATGGAAATGCTAGAAAAATAGGTATGAATGTATTTATTTTAAATCTACAAAACAAAAAAAATAATTCTCATAAAGAAAAAAATTTAGAAAATTATAACTTTGGAACTGTCAATTTTGGGAATTATTATGACTTAGTTAACTATTTAGAAAGGAATTCTTAATGTTTATAGTAGTAACAGGGCCTGATGGCTCAGGCAAAACAACAGTATGTAAAAAGCTGCAATTTTTTTTAGCTAAAAAATTGAATGAACGTTCAATTACTATTGCTTCGGTCTGGGATCAGTATGAAGATTTATTTATTTCGCAAAATCATGCTCAAGAATATTTAAAAAATTTAAAAGGCTTTTCTCGTTCAATATTTATATTTCATGCCGTCCAAAGGGCTTTAGAAATTGCAAATGAAAAGAAAAATAGAATAATTATCATGGATTCTTACTGGTATAAGTATGTTGTTAGCGAAATAGGATTAGGTTCGAAAAAAGAATCACTTTACCATTTAGCTAAATTATTTCCTGTTCCTGATTTAACAATTTATCTTGATATTTCCCCTGATATAGCAATGAAAAGAAAAAAAGAAATTTCAAATTATGAAAAGGGAAGATCTATTGGAAATAATAGTGAAGAACAATTCCTTACTTTTCAAAAAAAATTGCAGCCGATTTGGAAGGAAGTTGCAGTAAAATTTGGTCCTTGGTCATCAATTCAAGCCAATCAAGATTCTGACTTAATAATTGATCACATGTTTTCTATTTATCTAAAAAAGGTTGCATAAATGCAAAATATTATAGTCAATGAAAATTTTCATGAAACAATTGTTTTATTTAATTCCAAAGCAAAAGGTGGTAAAGGACTTAAAATATGGGATTACATTCTTAAATCAAACATTTTACAAGAAAAATATAAAATCATAATAAAGACCCAAATAGATATATGTAAGATAGAAAGTCAAGCATTAAAAAATATGCTAATAAATTTCATTAAAGATGGATTCTATAAATTTATTGCGGTAGGAGGTGATGGGACCGTCCATTCTGTAGTGAATATTTTATTTGAATTTAGAGCAATGAAACCCTTAATAGGTGCAATAGGTGTTGGTTCTTCAAATGATTTTCATAAGCCAAATAAAGACAAAATAGGATCAATACCAGTAAGATTAAACTTCGATAATGCTTTTTATCATGATGTAGGACTTGTCGAATTCAAGGATAAAAAAAATTTCTTATTAAAAGAATATTTCATAGTAAATGCTAGTATCGGTTTCACAGCAAATGCAAATTACTTTTTTAATAAAAATAGTAGAATTAATAATTTTATAAAGAAAAATAACACTAATTTAGCAATTTTTTGTGCAATTTTAAAAAATTTATTTTCTTATAAACCCATACAAACAATCTTAACTTATAATGGTATAAAATATATTAGTAATGAAATAATTAATTTAGGAATACTTAAAATTCCACATTTTTCAGGAAGTTTTGTTTATCCAAAACAAATTAAAGTCAATAATGGTATCTTTAAAATATTTTACTTTAATTGCAAAAGTAAAAATATCTATAAAAATAAGCTTCATATTTTGCAAATAATGAAGGACTTTTTACAAAATAATATTTTAAATAATCCTTCACTAAAAGAAGTAAATACAGATAAAATTGAAATAAAAACAAAAAATGAAACTCTACTTGAAATTGATGGTGAAGTAAAAAAATTTACTCATTCAAATTTCAATATTATCAAAGAAAGTTTACTATTATGTCCGTAAATTATTTTTCACAACTTGAGAATAAAGAATTACAATCTTTATTCTCATGGCTAGGAAAAAATGAAAAAAGTAAAAAGCAAATAAATGAGATCAATCACTCTGACTGTGAAGTTGTTAAGTTAAGAGAAAAATTTTACTTATATTCCACTGTCGATAGTGTTGCAGAAGAAATTTCAAATAAACTTTATAAAGAACCAGAAACAATAGGCTGGATTGCTGCACAAGCTTCTCTCTCAGATTTAGCCGCATGTGGATGTATTCCAATAGGAATTTTGTTTTCTACTATCTGGGAAGTTGGAACTCCGTTGTCATTTCAGATAAAACTCGCTGATTCATTTAAATCAGCATTAAATTCACAAAAATGTTTTTTACTTGGTGGTGATAATGGAAGTTCAACAAGCACAGTTATTACAAGTGTTGGGCTAGGATATTCTACAAAAGTTTCAAAAATGCGAGATGGTATTCAAGATGATGATTTTCTATGCATAACTGGAAAGTCAGGCAGAGGTCCTGCTTTATGTATTGATTTTCTTTTGAATCAAAAAAGTCAATGTAACAGATTATTTTCCGAAAATTTATTTCGACCTATAGCAAGAATAACAGAGGGAGTTCAACTTCAAAAATTTGCGCATGCAGTAATTGATACAAGTGATGGAATTCTTTCAGCAGTAAAACAGCTTTGTGAAATAAATAATATTGGTGTTAAACTTTTTTGGAATGAAGATTGCATTGATGAATCTGCTATTGAATTTTGTAATAAGCTAAATTTACCTAAATTTCTTTTATGGATTGCAGAACATGGTGATTTTGAGTTAATTTCAGCAATTCCAGCAAAAAAAATTCTGCAAGCAAAGAAAAAAATCCCAAATTTACATGTAATAGGACAATTTAAGAAGAATCAAATTGAACATGAATTTTTTTTCAACTCTAATTGCAAACAAAAAAATTTAAAAATTGATCTTAATAAAACGCAATTTTTAGCTGAAGAAAAAAATAGTTCATTAGAAAAAATAGTAGAAAAAATGAATTCAGTTATTTCATATTTAAAAATTAACCAATTTCCTTAAAAGGACTTATTATGTTTCAAGAATTTACTATTACTAAATTAAATAGATTATCTTACCAGCAATTAAAGACTATAAAGAGTTATGAAATACTTGAAAATATCGATAATATAGAGCACTTAGATCATAACCTAGTTGATTGTTGGAAAAAACTAATTGCTTCGATTGCAACTACAGAAGGAATTGAAGATTTAATAATATCAAATATTATGTTAGCATTTATAGATAATGAAAAGAAATTTAATTTCCTTAAGTCACAGAAATTAGACGAAAGCATTCATACTAATAAATTAATTAATTATAATTTACAAACATTTAAGTACAAAAAGGAACAGAAAAGTATTGCTGATAAAATTATCTATGACTTTTTTCTAAAAATGTTTGCTAAATTATTCCCTAGAAAACCAATTTATGGACTAATATTGCTACAGTTTTTTGAAATTTATGGTGTTCAATTCTATAAAAAACTTTCTAATACAGCTAAAAAATTTAATTTATTTGAATTTGAAAAATTAATTAATCTAATTTCAGAAGATGAAGAAAGGCATATTTCTGGAATAAGTATTATAATTAGTGATGAACTAAAGAAAAATAGTTTATCTTTTTTCGATATAATTTTAATTAAATTCATTATATCTATTTGTGTTTTTGATATTAATATGAATAAAAATGCTTTTCATAACAAAGCGGTAAGAAAAAATATATTAGCATTGGGAATGAATCCTAATGAATTAACTAATTTTGCAAAAAAGACGGCAAAGTTAATTTTAAAAAATTTGCAAAATTCAAAAAAAATTGAAAGGAATATTTATGTTTGACTTTGAAAAAAATAAACTTCTTTCTGCAAATAATGCTGAAAATTTTTCTTTAGCTGAATTCATAAAGCCTTCAGGAAAATCACTTATTGAAAAAGTAACTCCATTTAATGAATTTTTATCCAATATTTTAGCACAAGGAAAAGCCCTTTATTGCCGAGAATTAATGGGACCTTGCGAGCATTCAAGCCTTATATTTGATCAAATTACAAAGACACCTAAAAAAATGCTTATGTTTGGTTCTAATAATTATTTAGGACTTTCTACACATCCTAAAGTAAAAGAAGCGTTAATCCATGCTGTTGAAAACTATGGAATAGGAGTTGGAGGACCGCCGCTGCTAAATGGCATGTCTACTTTACATAAAAAATTAGAAAGAAAACTTTGTGAGTTCAAATATGGTGAAAATGCTGATGACTATGATGCAATGTTATTTGCGAGCGGATATCAAGCAAATTTGGGATGGGTAAAAGCATTAATTTCTGGAAATGACATTCTTATTTACGATGAGTTAAGTCATGCGAGTCTATATGATGCAGTAACATATTTAAATAATGATCCTTTTAATAAAGTAAAAACTTTAAGATTTAAGCATAATAATATAGCTCATTTAAAAATATTACTTGAACGCTATTCATCTATTTGTAAAGGGCACATTTTTGTTACGACTGAAGGTGTTTTTTCTATGGATGGAAACTTATCTAAATTAAAAGAAATTTCGGAATTATGTATAAAATATAAAGCAACTTTAGTTATTGATGATGCTCATGGGACAGGAATACTGGGCGAAAACGGAAGAGGATCGGCTGAACATTGGAAAATTAATGATGCAGTTCCAATAACCATGGGAACATTTAGCAAAGTCTTTGCAGTTACAGGAGGATTTCTTCTCGCTAAAAAAGAAGTGATTCAATACATGCGCTATTTTGCCAGATCTTATATGTTTTCTGCGCATTTGCCACCTCCAATAGTAGCAGCCATTTTAGCAAGTATTGAAGTCATTCAAAATGAAAGACAATTGCGTAAAAATCTATTTTCAAATGTAAACTATCTTGTAAAAAACTTAAATGAGCTAGACTATGGAGTTACAACAGATTCAGCAATTATACCAATACTTATTCCTGCTAAGTTTGATATTAGAGAAGTAAATAAATTTTTAAACAATCATAATTTATTTATTAATTCAATTGAGTATCCTGCTGTAGCTAAAAATAAACAAAGATTAAGATTAAGCGTTATGGCAACCCATACAGAAGAAGAATTAAAAAAAGTGATTAAAATATTTACAAAATTAAAAAAGGAATTTTTCTAATGCTTAAATCAATTAACTTTGATAAAAATACCAATTTATTAATAAATAGTTCATTATGGTTGAAAGATAAAAATTTTGACTTAATTTTCTTCCATTTATCAGGAATTTTTGCATTACTTCTTCTTACATTCTATTTATGGAAAGGTGATGCAGTTATATTTCCAATATACAATTTTTATTTAATTTTTTTTGGTATTCCTCATAATTATTTAACTTGGGCAACTCTTTTACCAGAACAAGCTCGTAAAACATTTAATATGAAACCTATATATGCAGGAGCAATAGTTTGTTTCATTATAGTCTTATTATTGCCTTTTACAGAAGGAACAACTCTAAATGATTGGATTTTATCATTAATTTCTTATATTTCTTTATGGCATGCATATAGACAACATCATGGTATTTGCAAAATTTATGATACTATACAATCAAAACGATTTAATGATAAAACTATTTATGCTGACAGATTTTATTTAAACTTATTTTTCCCTTTAGCATTATATAGCATTTTATTATGGGTATTTACGCATGAAAATGTGCAATATTTTCTATCTTTAGATGAAAAATATAATTTAATTTATCCAGTAATTCCTAAAAATATTTTTTATACATATTGTGCAGTTACAGCTGTAATTGGAATAATTGGTTTAAAAAAAGCTATTTATGACAGAAATAAACAAGGTAGACATATACCATGGCCACAACTTTCTTTGATGCTAATAGCTATCTTAACATATATTGTCCCCTATTTCTTTATACCAGTAACAGCAATGCCTTTGGCTGTAGCCATAGGGACAATTTTTCATAACGTTCAATATTTTGGATTTGTTTGGCTTTTTGAAAAGTACAGGACAAAAGAAATGAATGAAGCAAATATTTCTATAACCTTTTATCAGAAACTCGTAAGTAAAAATGCTTGGATTAAATACTTTTCTATTGCGCTTACTTACTCAATAATGATGATTATTTTTTATTTGATTACTCCAAAACATGTAGGTATGACTTTAATATACTTTATGGCATTATCTCATTACATTATTGATGGGTACATGTGGAAAAAAGATATTAATAAAACGTTATCTCCTGTTTTACATAGAATATCTATTGCTAAAGGAGAAAACTAATTATGACAATTATAAATTTATTTTGTCCTAAATGCCATAATTTTTTAGAATATAGCTTTGATATAAATTATATATTATGCACTAATTGTAAATTAAGATATAAAAAAAATAATTCTTATTTAGACTTATGTTTAACTAACAATAGTATAAATATAGTAACAGAAACTGCGTATAAAATATATTCAAAATTTTATGCTCCTTTTGCTTTGCTAGTTTATATTATTATCTGGCATGGAAATATATTTAAACATATTAAGTTTTTTAGAGAAATATTAAAACATGAAGATAATATCTTAGATATTGCTACTGGTGATGGTTCATTAACTTCAGCCGCACTTTTTGGATCTAAAAAATTTTTTGCCAGAAAATTATTAGTTTTAGATATATCAAAAGATATGCTTGAAAAAGCACAAATAAAATTATCAAAAAAACCAGTTACTTTTATTCGAGGAGACGTTAATCAACTGCCTTTCTCGAATTCCAGTATTCATGCTATTTCTTGCTTTGGTGGATTTAATTCGTTTCCTTCTGGAGCCTTAGCGATGAAAGAACTTTCAAGATGTTTATCTAAAAATGGAATTATTCGGGGTTCAATTTTGTTGACACCTGAAACATCTTGGAAAAAAAATTTAATACGAAGTTGGATAAAAAAAGGATATCAAACAGAAGAAATAAATAAAGATAAGTTCTTTTCTTGGGTCGATAATGCAGATCTTTACGTGAATAGATTAGAGCAAGTAGGATATGTATTACTATTCGAATTAAAACATAAAAAATATGCTGCATAATATTAAAGGAGAAGAATTTGAAAAGAATTTTAGTGACTGGTGGTAATGGTCATTTAGGCTACAATCTTGTAAAGCAACTATCTGCTGATGGTTTTCACGTCAAAGCCACAGTTCGTAATATTAAAGACAACAAAAAAACAGAGCACTTAAAAAATTTTTCTAATGTTGAAATAGTAGAAGCAGAGTTACTGAATAAGGAATCTCTTAGAAATGCAATGAATAATATTGATGAAGTTATCCATTCTGC
This sequence comes from Pigmentibacter ruber, assembly GCF_009792895.1. Classification (NCBI taxonomy): domain Bacteria; kingdom Pseudomonadati; phylum Bdellovibrionota; class Oligoflexia; order Silvanigrellales; family Silvanigrellaceae; genus Pigmentibacter; species Pigmentibacter ruber. Next base: position 221,453 of record NZ_WSSC01000002.1, on the reverse strand, counting down.
TTCTCCAGTCCTTCTATGGAGCAATAATGTTAAAAAAGAAATAGAAGAACCTATTATTTTTGGAACACAAAATGTTCTAGAATGTGCTAATGAAAAAAATATCAAAAAAATAATTTTTACATCAAGCTGTTCGGCCTGTGGAATGTCATCTACCCAAAATAATCCATTGACTGAAAATAACTGGAATCACTCAAGCAACTTTCCATTATTAAAAGCAAAAATTGATGCTGAAAAATTGGCTTTTAACCTTTGTAAGAATAAAAATATTAAATTAGTTTCTATTCTTCCACCCACAATTATTGGACCAAATTTTTTTAGAATTACGCCATCGCTCAGTATTTATTATAAAATATTTCAAAAGCAATTTTTTACTATTCCTAATGGTGGATGTCACATTGTTGATGTAAGAGATGTAGCAAAAGCTCATATTAATGCCTTAAAGCGTCAGCACACTGAAGGAAGATATATTGTTGCTGGAGAATATTTTGATTTTAAAGAATTACTTAATAGAATAAAAAAATTGCAAGTAGATGCAAAAGTACCAAACTATTTGCCACCTGTATGGACATTTTATCTAATGAATACCTTTGATTGGTTAAATCATAAAGTAATGAAAAAAGAAAGACTTCTTTCAAGACAAATAATTAGTAATTTTTTTGGCAAGTATCAACATGTATCTGTTAGAAAAGCGAAACAAGAATTAAATTGGAATCCTATACCTTCAGATAAAACACTCTCTGATACATTAAATTGGTTTTATGAATTATAATTTCTATTTATATTTTAAAGAATTTTTTTCAAAATATTAGGAATTTCATGTAATGGAGCAACTTGATGAACGCCACCTAAAGCTATAGCTTCTTTAGGCATACCAAATACAACGCAGCTTTCTTCATCTTGCGCAATTGTGAAAGCATTTTTATTATATAATTCTTTTAATCCATTAGCACCATCACTCCCCATACCTGTTAGTATAATGGCACATATATTAATTTCATTTTTTAAATTTACTAAGGAATAAAACAAGTAATCAATTGAAGGTTTATGCATATTAATTTTTTCAGAATCATTAATCTCTAAAAGTAATTTGCTTTTTTCTTCAATAATTCGCATTTGTTTTCCACCAGGAGCTAAATAAACGCAATTTGGTTCCAATATTTGGCGATTTTTTCCTTCAAAAACTTTGAATTTACATAATTCACTCAATCTATTAGCTAATGCTTGAGAAAAATATTCAGGTATATGTTGCACAATAACTATTGGAGGAAAATTGGTTTTGAGTTGCAAAAGAATAGTTTGCAAAGCCTCTACACCTCCAGTCGAAGAACCTATTGCAATTAAGTCAGGTTTGATAAACTTCTTTGGCAGCGGATTCAAGCTTAATAATCTTTGTTTAGATAATTGTTTATTTTTTAATTCAAAGCTTTTAATTGATTTTCTTGCTTGAGTAATTACATTTCTTATATTTGAAATTTCCTTAGGCGAATGAACACCACTTGGTTTTTCAATATAATCAAATGCTCCTAGCTCCAAGCATTTAATACCATTATCTGCTTCATCAAAACTCATAGAACTCATTATTACAATTGGCGGGTGGGGTTTATTTTTTAAGAGTTCTAAATATTCAATACCATTCATTTTTGGCATATTCAAATCTAATACAATAACATGAGGTTGTAATTCTAATTTTTCTAACTTTTCCATAGCTTCAATTGGATTTTCAGCTTCACCAATAATTAAAAAATTTTCTTCTTTAGTCAAAATTTTTCTTAAAAAATCACGCATTGTTAGGGTATCATCAATGACAAAAACTCTTGTCAAATCATCATTTGGTTTTAGATTCAATGTGTAAATTGAATTTTTTATGTGGATAAAAGGAAGATCAAGATTGCTTAATGATTCAGAGTGCCCTAATACCAAAATACCATTACTTTCTAAATTATTTTTTAAACGCATAATTATATCTTTAACTTCTTTTCTTTTATAATAAATAATAATATTTCTTATGAATATAACATCAAACTTTCCAATTTCATTTGAACTATCTAATAAATTGTGTACTTTAAATTTACAAAGTTTAAATACAGAATCCTTTATTCTTACATAATTTTTTAATTCATTTTCACCATAGTCAAAATATTTTTTTATCAATACTTTACCCATTTCCTTCTCAATATCTGTCGCTAAATAAATACCATTCTGACATTTTTGTATGGATAATTCATCTATATCTGTACCTAATATTTCAATTTGAGGAATTGAGTCGTATTTAAGCCCTAAAGAAAAACACACTTCTAAATAGCAAATAGCTATAGAATAAACCTCTTTTCCAACTGACGCCGCTGCAGACCATATACGTAAAGACTTTTTATTTTTTATATATCGAGGAAAAAACTCATCAGCCAAATAATCAAAATGTTCAGGTTCTCTAAAAAATTCTGTTGTATGATTTGTAAGTATAGAAATTAAATTTTTTCTTTCAGATTCAATATTATTTAAATAATATTCATAATACTCTTCTGTATTTTTAAAGTTTAATATATTTATTCTTAATTTTATTTTTTCAATACCTAAATTAATTTTTTCTTCATTTAACTCAACATGGATTATGTTTTTAATATCTTCTATAATTTTTAAATAAAACTCATGATTGTTATTCATTTTTGTTTATACTTTCCATCTAGAATCGTTTCTACTAGGCAAGTTATCATTCATTATTATTTCGTTGTCTGGCACACTATCAAATTCATTTTGGATATTTACTTGGTAATAATTACCATCAATATTTTGACTATTTTTATTCTCCATTTCAATGTGAGAAATAGAAACTAAATTTTTATTAATCACTTTACTTTCTACTATTAAATTTCTTAATTTTGAAATAATTTCATTAATATTTCTGATACCTATTGCTAGATATTGACTATTTGAAGCTTGCGCTATTCCTATTGCATTGTTTCTTTGTGTCACTTCATCTATTTGCCTCATAGCAATAGTTGTTTGCTTCATACCTGTTTCTTGCTCGGTTGTTGAAGAAACTATAATTTTTGTACCTTCATTTATTTTAAATAAAATTTCAGTCATACTATCAAAAGAAGCTTCGCAAATCTTAAAAATATTTTTTCCTGTTGCAATCCTATCTCGAATATCAGAAACAACATTAGCAACTTCAATAGTAGATGATTCAAGTAATTCTCTTATTTCATTAGCTGCAGATCCGCTCATAGAAGCTAGTTTACCTACTTCCTCTGCAACAACAGCAAAACCTTTGCCATGCACTCCAGCACGTGCAGCTTCAATAGAAGCATTAAAAGATAGCAAACGTGTTTCAGAAACAATTTCATTAATAATTTTGGTTTTATTTGCAATTTTGACAATAAGATTGGAAATCTCTTCCAACTTAATATTTGATGCTTGGATACTATCCATTGCAGAAAGCATTTGTGAGATAGATTCACGTCCTTTCTGAGCTATTAATTGTCCTTCTTCAGATATTTGTAAATTATGATTTGAATGTTTACTTGTCTGCGTTAGCATAGAACTCATTTCTTCCATACTCGCAGCTGTTTCTTGAATTGCAGCAGCTTGTTTCATTGTCATATCAGAAAGCTCTTTTGAACTTTTTTGCGAATTATTTGCTTTTTGTAGAATTGTATTCGCTTGATTATTGAGCGCTAAAATCAAATTATTTAAAATGCTATTTAATTTTTTAATTGAAATATTTGAAAGAGAAATAGCAAATATTAAAAAAATAGATAAAATTCCTAATAAAAAGAATAGCGCTTTTTTACCATATTCATTAGTATTTTGAATACTTAAATCAGTAAAATTATTTACTTCTTGAGTCAAATCAGATATTGATTTTTCAAGCTTTTTAAATACATCATTAAATTGATTTAGTAATACAGAAGAATCTTTATGTTTTAAATCGACAACATTTTTTGCTATTCTATCTGACAATTCTGTATACTTTTTTGCGTCTATTAATATTGTATTTAAATCATCATGTATTTTTTTATTTAAAGCTAGACCATTTAAATTATTTAAGTAATTTAAAAATTTTTCTTTAAATTCCTTTTGCTCTTCTTCAAGCTCTTTAATTCTATCAATTTTTTTGGATTCTGCTGCCATTATTATTCCGTAAATATTTGATCTAATTCCATCATGCATCATATCAGCAAGAGTTAGATTTTTCATAGCTGGTATAATTTCTGATGAAAATTTGTTTATTTTATCATTATAAAAATTATTTAACTGAAAGGGAATTATCCCTATTATAAAAATTAATAAAATCATAATTGACGAAAGAAGTAAAAGCCTCTTTCTTATTGTCCAATTGATATTTCGCATAATTAAAACCTCACATATTCATAGATAATTTTAAATTGTCATTTTCTTTTATTATCTTTAAATCTTCTTCATTAATTGAAGAAATTAAATCTAATACCGTAACTAATTTATCTTTGTAAATGTAATTACCAAGAATAAATTTTGTATCAATTGAATACTTCATATCTTTATTTTTTTGAATTTCATTTTCAATGATAGAAGTAACAGAAATTAAGTCATCAACAATCACACCAATTGTTATTAATTCATTTTCAACAACTAATATAATTCCCTCATTCTCAGTATTATTTGAATTAGGCAATAATTTAATCCTAAAGTCTATAATACTAATAATCTTTCCCCTTAAATTTAAAATTCCTTTAAAATATGGAACCATAAATGGTATTGGCTTTATATTTTTGCACTTAATTACTTCTTTAATTTGTAATATATTACATGCGTATTCTTCATTAATTACTTTAAATATTAGAAATTTATTTTCTTCTTCATTATGCTCCATCATAACTCCAAATATTTACTAATTGAGCTAAATTTAAGACCAAAGCTGGTTCACCATTTCCTAATACCGTTGTTGCCAATATCCCTGGTATTCCCTTTAGTTCTTCTGACAATTTTTTTAGCACAATGGATTGAGTTGAAATTATTTCTTCTACTTCAAATGAAAATTTTTTTCCCAAATGCAAAACTAGCAATCCGAATTTTTCATTTAAATCCTGACTTTCAGAAATATTTTTATTAAAAATATTTCTTAGCTTTATGATTGGTATAATTTCATTTCTTAATGAAAAAATCTGACTACTATTAACTCTATTTTCTATTTTTATCTTTTTATGATCTATAATTTCTAATACTTGGGATTCAGGAATGACAAAAAGTTGTTTATTAGACTTGAATATTAATCCTTTAATTATAGAAAGTGTTGAAGGTAAAGAAATAATAAATGTAGTTCCTTTATCAATCTCAGTTTCAATATCTATATTTCCCTTTAAGTCTGCTATAACATTACTTACAACATCTAAACCAACACCCCTTCCAGAAATATCGGTTATCTCTTCTTTTGTAGAAAAACCTGGCATAAATATTACTCTATGTATTTCATCCTTTGATAAATTATTTTTCTCCTTAATCAATCCTTTTTCAATTGCTTTTTTAAGTATCTTTTTATCGTCCAAACCTCTTCCATCATCTCTTAAATAAATTTTTACATTACCTTCATCTTGAATAGCTCTTAACTCAATTTTACTTTCTTTAGATTTATTCTTTTTTTCTCTCTCTTCTAAAGTTTCAATCCCATGATCTATCGCGTTTCTTATTAAATGAGTTAAAGGATCCGTTAATTTATCAACTATAATTTTATCTAATTCTACTTCAGAACCAAATGATTCAAACTTTATTATTTTCTTTTGTTTTACTGCAAGATCTCTAACTACTCGATTCATTTTTTGAAATTGTTGATCAAGTGAAGTCATTCTTAATGAAATTGCAGTATCCTGGAGATATTGTATATTTTTACTCATTTGAGAAATAACATTTTTTACTTCTTTTGGAATTGAATTTATAGAAGACATTTGTCTTAAAATATTTTGGTCAATAATAACTTCTCCTAGATAATTAATTAAATTATCTAACTTAGTGACATTTACTTTTAAATATTCTTCTGAAGTCAATTTTTTATTTTCAATTTTATTGTTTAACTTTAGGATAACATCTTCTTTAGTTTCATGTTTAGAAGAATTCGTTTGATTGAAAATTTCAAATCCAATTAATCCATTATTATTTTTTTTCTCCATTATTGAAAAAATATATTCTATATTTTTTTGAAAGTTTTGATTAACATAACTAACATCGTTCTGAATTGAGATTATCCAATTACTAATAATTGTATGTATTTCAAAAAAATTATTAAGTATGTCTTTTTCAAATTTAATTTCACCATTTTTTACACTGGTTAATACTTCTTCTACTTTATGTACAAATTCAGAAAATTGATTGAGTCCAACTGAAGCAGAGGAGCCTTTTAAATTATGGGCAATTCTAAAAAGTTGATTAATAGATTCTTTCTCATTGGTATCCTTAAAATTTAAACATGTCGTTTCCCATAAGGAAATGCTTTCATTTGCCTCTTCTAAAAATGTTATGATAAATTGAGGTTCAATACAATTGCTCACTTATTTTCCTTTTTTCTTTAAAATAGATTATATATATTAATTTTTCATTAAGAATAATTCAGATGTCAATTTTAAAACCATTAATATTTGCCTATTTCATGAATTAAATTTTATAAAAACAAATATTTTGCAATTTTGAAAAAATAGATATGTATAATTTTTTAATATTAATATAATATACGTATAAAAAATTTTTTAAGTTAATTAAATGATTTTTAAACTATCGATATTATTTTATTTTCATCGTCTTTTTCTTTTTTTTTCTCATTTAAATCTTCTTCTATCTCTTTATAAACCCAATGCAAGATAGTTAAAAATTTTAATAACGAATTCTTAATACTTTCTGTCACAATATTGTAATTAATTTCTTTTTCATTATTCAACTCATTTAGAATTTCAAATAAGTTTTCACTAATTTGTTCTATTAAATAAAGAGGATGTATTTCTTCATTATAATCAATTTTATTTTTTTCTTTTTCATCAAAAATATCTTTTAAGATTAAACTAATAATATGATTAATTTTTTCTATATTTTCTATATTATCCATTCTACATCCCCATAATCACGCAGACAAATTTTATCTATCTATTAAAATTTATCCTGTCAGAATTGTGTGATTATTTTTTATTCTCTATTTATATTATTATGTTACATTTTTATTTTTTCTAGAATATCAAGAAAATCAGATTGTTACCTTAATTGAATTTTAATATTTTTTAAATTTTTTTCCCGCAAAACTAATCTATACAATTAAAATACTTATGTAAAATTCTAAAATATGAAAACTTATTGTCTAGTCTGTAAGAAAATATAGGATAGAACATCCATATGTAACTGACCAGTCAATGTCTTAATATTTCTATGGAAATAAATTTTTTGTATGAATACATAATTATTTTTATAAGCAGTCTTGCTTTTTTAAAATATATAAACTATTTGAAAATTATTATTGATAATAATTATCAATATCATTGTAAACGCTTAAAAATAATAAAAAAGGTAAAATAATGCAAAGAATAAAATTTAGTGCGCTTTGCACTTTAGGCGCACTTGCCTTTAATTTGGGCTGTACAAAAAATACATCAAATGAAACAGCTTCAGAAAAATCTAAATATTCTTCTGTAAGTAGTGGCTATTTAAGCACATCATTAGGTAAAAATGTTCAGACAAATAAATTACAATTAAAAGCAAAAATCGATGAAGCATATGCAAAAATACAATTATTTGAAATACCTTATGAAGAACTTAATGAAATTGATGATAAAATGAATTACATTGAAGCGTCCTTAACAAAATTTAATGTAAAAATTCAAAAGATCAATGAAAAAAAAGAAGAGAAAAAGGAAGAAGAACTTCAACCAAAATATCGCATTACGTCTACACTTTATCCTGCACCTATTGATTTTGATACAATTGACCACTTACAAAAAAAAGTTCAATTAGATATTTACAATCATTTAAAAAGTGAACGTATTCAAAATTTTGAAAAAGAATATCAAGTCAATATTAAACCTTTACTTGGATCTCAAAACTACACTTTTGAATTAACAGCTGATTGGTTACATGAAAAAATGTTTTTTAAAGATCTTGGATCATTAGAAGCAGCTGTAAAAAATGGTTATCATATTCAAAAAGTCGATAATATTACAAAACTATTTAGAATTATCAGAAATAAAAGTTTTAAAAATGTTTCAACTTTATCACCTTTCAATGCACAAAAAGCTTTTGTCATTGATGGCGCTGACGACTTAGCAACAGCTATGGAAAGTTCTGGTCTTTCTCAAAAATTAATCTACATAATTCAAGGTATTGGTTTTTATCCTGCTTTCCTCTACTTGGTTTATTCTGGAACAGAAGGAGCCACAGCACAACACCAAGATTTAAGGCAGGAGGTAAAGGAACTTTTACTTCAAAATTATGAACAAGAACTTAAATTAAAACAAACATTGCAGTCCTTAATACAAAACGATCCTGTAGCTAATGCTGCTGAAATACAAAAAATTTATTTTGATCAAATTACATTTAAAGTAAATCTTCTACAAATGTTAAATAACGTTACTAAAGACAATGAATCAGATAAGTTGACAAAAACAATCCAATTTTTAGAAAGTGAATTACAAAAACCTATTAATGTCGATAGAGTATTTGATAAACCCATTGCAGAATTACCAAATGACATAAGAAATATACTTATCCAATTGCAAAACTTACCTGAATTTGATCCCAAAAATTCAAAAAGTATGGATTTAATAATTCAATTAAATGAATTTAAAAATACTCAAGAAGATATTATTAAAACATATATTGAGCAAAAAATTCCCGGTGCTTTGACTGAAGGTGGTCTTATGGCTATGTTTTCAGGAATGGCAGCTTTTGAAATACGTGCTGTTATTGGATATGCGCATTTAGAATTATTTAAAGAACAACTAAAAGGAAAAACAAAAGAAGAAATTCAATCATTAATAAAAGAGTCTTCATTTTTAAATGATTTTAGTAAATTTAAAGATGGTTTTTTAGGAAGCAGCAGCGAACCTCTTTTTGCTGGGGCATTAGGTATACTTACTAAATTAGGCGATGGATTTCTTGCCTTAGGTCAAGCCCAAATGTTTTTAGGAGGTTTGATAAATATTGCAAATGATATTAATGAAGTAAGAACTTTACGGGAATGGATATCAATAGTAGAAAACTCAGAATTGTGGAAAAATACTAATAACGAAACAAAACAATTGCGTGGAATTTTAGCTGATTTTTATAAAAAACAATCAATACTAGTAATATTTAAAACAACTGGAGATATTGCTCTCACTGCTGGACAATTTGCAATGCTGATGGGTGGACCACTTGTATTTGAAAAACTCCCCGCTACTGTTGCTGGAGCAAGTGCAACTATATTAGGAGTAGCTACCAAACAAACATTTGAAAAAATTATTGAGCTTTATTATGAATTTGATGACGCACCTGATAATTCTAAGGAAGCAAAAATTATAGCTGGTGAACTTGATTCACCAGAAGATCCTCCTCTAGAAAAACTCGCTAAACGGATTGAAATGCTTAATAAGTTAACAATGGAACGTTCAAAATTAAGAGTTTGGCAAAAACTTTACTTAGAAGTGCAAAAAAGATCCAATTTAAACACTAAAATATTAAATAACCCAAATTATTTACAGGAAAAAGTACTTCCTAGTTTAAGAAGAAACTTCCTTGCTGGAGCAAAATATAATCAATACTATTTAAATGCTCTAGAGGAATTATTCCCTGATCCTATTACTGATGAAAAAAAGGCTGCTCTAGAGAAAAATTTAAACTATTTGAAAAAGGCTTCTGAATTTGTTGCTGCTGCAAAAACACAAAAAAATTCTATGCTTTTATTCCATAGATTTACAGTACAACATTTGGCTGAATTAAAAAGAAGTATCGAACATAATAGCAGAGAAAATAATATTACTTCCGCAGATAACATTAATGTGAATAAAGATTTTACACATATGCCAATGTCTGAAGTTGCGCAAGAAGTAAAGCTTGTATTTGATTATTTATCTGCTTTAGGTATTGATTCAGAATTTGAACAAAAAGTTGTTAGCAGAATTATAAAAGGAGAAGGAGCATTATTTGGTGATAAAAATTTACTTACCCTTGCTCAAGATTACATAACAATAGATAAAACTAGAGTTATTTCAGCACAAGAAAAAGTTAGTCTTCTTGTAGGTGCAACATCTGTTAGTAGTTACTATAAAAATTACTACTTTCCGTTCCTAGATTTAACACCTATAAAAAATAAATTAAGCAAAATATTCTTTACAAGTGAAAATAAAAGTAAAGAAAAAATTATTTACTTTTTTGACAAAGAAAAATTCTTATTAGATTTAGAAAATTTCTCTACTTTAAGTGAAGATAAAAAATCAATACTGAGTGAACTTTTACGTAATTTATTTATTAATACTCCTGATGAAACAAAACTAAAAGCTAAATTTGGGAATGATAAACGCACCCCAATTAAAAAAATAATGGATGGCGTTTATAATAAAATTAGCCGTCAAGAGACTCTAAGACCTGTCTTAAAATATACACTTCCTCAACTTGAATTATACGACATGATGAAGTCTGTAATGGGGCTTACAAATGATTCTCCAAGTCCTAAACTTAATTTCGCAAAAAAAGTTGCCAGTAAAATGGTTTATGGAATGAACCAAGCAAATATTTTCGTTAACTTTTATCATATGCCAAATCGTATTATGAATATTCATCAGCAGTCTGTAAATGGAGAACATTTTTCTGCATTTCGTAATTCATTAGAAATGAGTTTAGACAATTTAGATTTAGGCGTCGATTTAATCAGGGGTTCTTCATTCCTACAAAAACATGTTCAAGCTTACAAACATTTAGGAAGAGCCCAAGCAGCTCTTAACTTTGCAACTGCAGGATTTGAGATTTGGAATGCTTATGACTTATTTAAACAAGTAGGAAATTCTACAGGGAAACAAAAACAGGATTATATTGTTTATGGAACAGCCTCAACTCTTTCTGCAGTTACTTCCATTGGAACCTTAGCAGCAATACCTTTAACTTCTATGGCTGGTCCAATAGGGACTGCGATTGGTTTTAGTATTATGATGGGGCAAAATATTTATACTACCATACGTACGCATGAAGAATTGGTTGGAAAATTTGGAATGCCACCAAATGATGCTGGAAAATTAGGTGCAGTAAAATTACTATGTCCAATGTGTGACATTTCAAAAAGTTTACAGTTTGAACCATATCAACGCGATTATGTTAAGAAACAAGAACTTGAACAACATCTTACAGAACTGAATAAAGATGCAAAAACAACAAATGTTGTGTTTACTAAATTAGTAACGCCAAAACCATTTTATTACTTTCCGGTTACTCCAACTACTAGTTCAATTTCTAATTGCAATATGGCAGGATGTTCTACTTCGAGTACAGGTGGTTATGTTTTAAAACAAGGAATTCATTTGTGCCAAACAAGTAATATTTATAATGCACAAAATGAAAAAATTCGTGCAGAAATTATAAATAATTTACAGTTAAAACCATATGAAACAGAACATAGACAACATTATCTCAACGAAAAATTTAGAATTGATAATAGAGCTTGGTATGAAAAATTCTTTGTAAGTTATAGTGTTTATGATTTTACAAGATATTGTAAATTAGAAGACGTTAAAAACTATGTAAAAATGGATGAGTACCATTTAGATCAAAAAATTCTTACAACTGTTCCAGAAGAGAAAAAAACAATTCTTTTTTATGTTGGATTAGGCGATCAATATAGACATGGATACGGTGTGAGTTTAATCAATGGTAATCAAAACATTAAAAACTTTTTCATTGTGGAAGCTGGTCAATATAAATATGAACTTAATGGGGCAAATAAAGACGATTATTTTGAAATAAAAGCCCCTGCTAAAGATACTAGTTACATTAATGGTAAGGAAGGATTTAATCTTTTAAGTTTCCAAAATTTTGAATTTGGGCAATATTTCAATTTACAAGATAAAATAACCTTTGTTACTCCATCTATTACTCAAATTAAGAATGATTTAGTAGAATTTAAGAAGAAGAATACTCTGCAAAATACAAATTATTCAGAACTTGACGTAAAAAGATTTTATTTACAATATGCATTAAATTCTGCAAATACAACCAAAAAGGAGCTTTTAAAGCAGTTCCCTGAAGTTGAAAATATTTCACACTTTATGGGGTCAAAATTTAGAGATATATATTTAGGAAATAGCACTAATGAAGTCTTACTTGGGAACAATGGCAATGATGTATTAATTGGTGCATTAGGCGATGATGTTTTATCTGGTGGAGAAGATATCGATTTATTAATTGGTGGAGCTGGCAAAGATACTTACTTAATTAACAAGACTGATTTCTTAAACTCCAAGGAAAATTATGACATAATCTATTTTGCCAATAAAACAAGCAATAAATACAATTTTCCATATTTTTTCACAAATAACGAGAATGATCGGGATTTGATAATTACAGATGTTTATGAAATTGGAATATATTCTGAAAATAATGACCTCTGGTTTGTAACAAACAATAAAGAAATACTTTCTAAACAAAATGATAAAAGTAAAGAATTTGTTAAATTATTTAAGCTAGAAAATTACAAAGAAAATGGAAAAATAGCTAGAGATATTCCTTTACTAACAACTAAAGATGGTAATATTATTGTTTATAATCCTTTAGAAGCCACTAATACTGTATCTTGGTTAAATACAATTTCAACAACTTCGCAATCTAAAATTGATACTAAGGATTTGACAAATCTACCTGGTGCATACAAGGGATTAAAAGGTATTCGCTTAGATAAAGATTCTGCCTTTGAAAATTATACATATATCAATGGCACACTAGATAATGAAATTATTATTGGTAACAAGCAAGATAACTATATAAATGCTTCATATGGAAATGCATTCATTCAAGGTTTAGAAGGAAATGATGTATTAATGGCAAATCTAGATCATAGTAAGCGAGAAAAATTTGTCCGAATGGATGGCGGTTCAGGTGATGATATTTTTGTTGTCAATGTGGTTGAATTTAATAGTTATGATAAAAATAGTATTCCTTTTATAAAAATAATTGAAGAGGATAAAGGAACAAACGATCATCTTTTAGTTAAAGTGACTGGAAACTACAATCATTTAGAATATAAAGGATGGAAAAGAAATGGAAACTCAATTACTCTCTTAAATAGTAAGAATGAAATATTATTCTATTTATCTTTACCAGATAAAAAGAAATTAAATACAATTCAAATTGAAATTGGACGAAGCAAACCAGTTAAAATTGAATTATAAAACTAATTTATGCCATATAATATTGATATGATATGGTAAATTAATTCGTTGTTTAAAATTTTAAATTGTTGCTTTTTATAAATCAGCAATAATTTTAGACCCGTAGATATATTTTAACTCCCAATTCATTTTGACTTCATTATTTTCAATTATAAAACCTAAATATTCATCAATTCCATTTATTATTTCACTATTATTACATTTATCTAGTCCAAATAGATTTTTGCAAAAATTTGCCATTTCATCTAATGAAGAAAATATCCAAAAAAACTTTATATTTTCATTAAAACTAATTTTAATATTATTTTTATCCAAAATCATATTGAATTCTTCATCTAAAAAATATCCCAAATGACCTATAGAATTGTTTTTATCTACAAACTCATTTAAAAATTTGTCAACTTTCGAAGTTTTGTATACATCGGCTATTATTAATTGCCCATAATCTTTTAATACTCTTACAAATTCAGAAATTATCCAATTTTTACTTTGAAAGTGATGCAATCCTGCAAGACTTACTGTAACATCAAAACTCCTGTCATCTACTTCTAGAGGAATATTTTTTTGATACATGACTTTGTTTTGATTATGCTTAACTGCACAGTTATGATAAAAAAAATCAGCTTCTTCTGCGCAGAGCAAGTAATGTTTTTCTGCAAGATATTTTCTCAAATATCCTCCTCCTGATGGAATATCAATTATTTTTAATGGCTTAGTATTATCAATAAATTGAATTAAGTTTAAAAATTCTTCTTTTCTTGCATCAGGACTTCGGAGCATAGCTAAATTATATTCCATACCTCTTGTCTCAAATATTTCTTTGTAATCAATAAATTGAGGCATATCCTCTCCCTGCTAATATTTATAATTTATTTCATTTTGTTGAAAATATTAAATTTTTCAATAGTTCTTCCATCTTGTCAGGTAAAATAGTTGCTTGTTTTGACTAAAATTAACATTAAAATCATACATATTATTTCACAATAAAGTAAAGAAATCAAAAATTACAAACTGTTATTCAAAACTTCAGAGTAATTAAATTTTTTGATTAAATCTTATTTACTTAAAATTTGCATATTTTTTCTTAAAAATTTAATACAATAAATTAGTTTTATAAAATTTTAAATATTTATAAATTTATTTTACTTAAACTAACATCTATTTGATTTTGTAAATAGCAAATTCATTGCTTTTTATGAGTCTTTTTAAAAAAAATTAGTCAACCCTTTAGCTCCTAAATTTAACAAAGAATTTTATATAAACAAATGGTGCAGCTGTTTATAATTTTCGCCCAAATCAAGTTGTTAAAGTATTAATAAACAAAGACTACAAAATCAATATGGTAACTTACATGAAATAGAAAAAATGTATCGTATTGAAGCAAAAATAAACTGTCTTTACTACGGGATTGGTTCGGCCGTATTTCAAAAAACGGCAGACAAATTTTATATCTTTATGCTTAAAGTACCTAGAGTGGCAATCAATAAAATTGCTTATGATGTTAAGTACAGAGATTTACGTCCCAAAATGTTATTTGCTATAAATAATGGTTATCTTGCATCAACATTAACAGGTACACACTATTTAGGAATTAGTCATGGGGATTTTAAGTGGGACAATGTGTTCGATGATCATACTTTAGATACTTTTTTTCCAATATATTTCGGACTTTCAGGTGTGTTAAGTGATTCCAGTTTAAACAATCATATTAATTATCTAGATGGTATTATTAAATCTGTTAGTATTACTTTGGGTACGACTATTGATGTCACAAGAGCAAGAAATCCTGTTTTAGTAAATAAAAATAAAGTAAAGTAAAGTAAAGTAAAGTAAATTATGACTTTACTAAAATTAAAACTCATCAATCCAAGAATTGTACTTTATTAGTATTATTTTTTCAAAAACTATCCAAATATAAAAATATTTAATTTTAAATATTTTTATAGTGATTACTTATTCCCTTCTTTCATATTGACGGCATGTATTTTGATAAGCCTCTGTTTTATTCCAATCTACACATGTAATGACAGAAAAGTAGTGATCATATTGTCTTAGTACAAATTCTATTCCTTGATTTAATGCGACATTCCAATCTATATTTCTGTCTAATGAATTTTCTTGTCTATTTAGTAATGCTCTAATATATTGAGAAACTTGTGACCTTATATTTTCTTCATTTTGCTGAAAAATTTGATTTATTCGTGCGGTAAATCTTCCAGTTACTACATCCGATTGTATTGTTCCATTATTTAAGCCTTCTTGAAATCTATTCCTAGCAACTCTCAACGATTCATATGTGAAATATTCAATTAAATTTTCTCTATAATTATACAAAACATCACTACGGAAATTTACAACTACCGGATGCTGAATTTCTACTGTATTATTTGCGTTTCTATGTTCGGCGGTTTGTACAGGCAATTGTTGATTTAAAAATTCACTTATTAAATTGCGATTACTTCCTATAAAATCATTCACCGTCTGTAATTCATTTAGTATTGCTAAAGAATAGCCATTATTTAATGTCTGAGTTTTTAAAAAATTTGAAATATTTTGAATTCTATTTGTTAAATTTGATATTCGCATCAAAGTATTTACATGCTCATTAGGATAGAGACTACTCAAAAGAGTTTCAGGATATGTCCTTTGCAGTAACGTATATACATAACAAGCATTAATTCTTAACTGAGAGGAAAGTTGCCTCGCTTGATTTTCTCTCTCCCCAACAATTGTTTGATTAAAATTGTTCACTCGGTTTTCAAATTCAGTCACAGCTGCTGATGCTATTTCAATTCTTGGTTCATGCGGTCTACTAACTTGATTGCACTCTTGAATAACTAGAGGATTTGGAGCAGGAACATTTGTACTAGTAATAGTTATGTTTTCAACATTTGTTGTTGTTTGAGGATTTAACGTTGTAGTTGTTGCTTGGGAATTTGACGTTGTTACTTGAGGATTTGCTGTTGTTGTGTAAACTCTTTCACTTTCTTTACTCTTTTTGCATCCGCCTGAACTACAATATGCTCCAATTCCTATTGAGGTTGAGCCTCCCACTATAATTATACCAATAAAAATTGGTATGAGCGGTATTACTGCATAAGCTGATATACTGCATTTTAACATAAAAGCAGTTAATAATATTTTTTTCTTTTGCACTTTTTTCTCCTATAAAAAACAAGTTCAAAGCAGTGGAATGAAATAAATTTTAAAAAGTTGCAAATATATTTTTTATAATTATTTTTTATTAATAAATTTAAAAATTTATTTATTTTTATTTTTTAATTTCATTATTTTAATTTAATTTTTTCCCAGTACCATCATTTTCTATGCAGTAAAATAATTTCTTAACTATTTTATGAATTAATCTTTCAATAAGAAGATTTTTTATTCTATTTAAATATCTTTTTATTAGATTTTTTATATTTCTAGTAATTCACTTATTTGAGTTGTGTATCTTTTAGAAACAAAATTTCTTTTTGCAAGCCATTGTTTTTTATCATATGCATCTGCAAAGTGTATTTTACTTCTACCATTTATAAGATTAATTGTATCCATAACTTCTAAAATACGACTTTCTCTTTCTCTATCCCGATAATCAAATAAATTAGAAGGACATAAGGATTGCTTTTGCAGGTCAAATAAAACAATGCCACATTTTTTATATTCTTTGTGTGGCTTAAAAATTTTCTGTAAAGCAATTTGTGCTAATTGCAAAAAATGCGGCGTAAAATTTGAATAATAAGGCAAACGAACATTTAATGCTTGGCTATAAAAATCTTCTTTGTGGTAACTTGTACTGAGATAGACAGAAAAATATTGTGCTTCTAACTGCTGTTCACGCAATTTCCGACATGCAATTTCAATATGATTTGCCAGTGCAGAAAAAATGTCTTGAAAATTAGAAATAGATTTACCAAAACTGCGGGAGACAACAATACTTTTCCGCGGTTCTGACATTAGTTGTAAATTTAAACAGGAAATTCCTTGCAATTCTCTTGCAAGATACACTCCTTGGATTGTGAAGTGCTTTCGTAAAAAAACTTCATCCAATTGCAGAAATTGCTGCGCTGTAAAAACACCCATTTGCTGTAACTTTTTACTATACTGCCAACCAATTCCCCAAAGATCATCTACTTTAAAGTGCCGCAAGGCTTCAGCAACATGTTTTTCTTGATATAAAGCTAAAACTCCTTTTGCTTTTTGCGACTTTTTAGCAATTTTATTTGCTACTTTTGCTAAACTTTTTGTAGAAGATATCCCTATTCCACATGGAATCCCAATATTTTGATAGATAGTATTTTTTATTTTCCAACCAAACTCTGTTAACTTATCGTGTGGAATATGGGACAAGCAAAAAAAAGCCTCATCAATAGAATAAATTTCAACCTCAGGTGAAAAATATTCTAGGAGTTTCATCAATCGGGCAGACATATCTCCATACAATTCATAATTTGACGACAGATAATGAATATCATGTTTCTTTATGAGATCTTTAATTTCAAAAAAAGGTTGTCCCATCCGAATACCAAGCGCCTTTGCCTCAGCACTTCTACTCACAATTGCCCCATCATTATTAGAAAGAACTACAACGGGTTTATTGTTTAACTTTGGATTAAAAACACGTTCGCAAGAAACATAAAAATTATTTCCATCAACTAAAGCAATCATTAGATAGACATCTTCCCTCCCTTATAAACCTCCTTACGTCTAATTTATGAGGAAAGGAGTTCCTGAGATACAAAAGAAAAAGATAATATTTTTTATTTTTCCCCATGAAAAAAAAGAAAAACTAAACAGAATGAATGACTGTTGTAACAACACCCCATATTTCAAATTCCATACCTTCCGTAATGCGAAGATCCAAATAATTTTGATTTTCTGCTACTAAAAAAATGTTTTTTTCCCGCATCACTAGTTTTTTTACGGTAAACTCGCCATTTACAACAGCAACCACAATATTTCCATTTGCTGCTGTAAGCGATCTATCAACTACTAAAATATCACCTGGATGAATGCCTGCGCCAAGCATGGAATCCCCTTGGCATTTCACATAAAATGTGGCTTCAGGATGCTTTACAATATACTCATTTAAATCAATCTTTTTATCAATATAGTCTGTAGCTGGCGAAGGAAACCCCGCGCAAACAGGACTTAAAACTAACGGTATATAGCATTTTTTACTGAATGAAGCTTTATAATACATGAACCTCCTCCAGCCATATATTTGTATGGTATTTTTAAATTTGTCAATTATTAAAGCAAAAATTTGAAAAATTTTTCTTTTTTATCTGCTAATTTATTATAAAAATTAAGAATTTAATGCATTTTTTAATGCAGTTACAACGTACTTTGGAAATTCTTGTTCAAAGTTAGCAAATAGAGAAGGGCTTAATCCGCAGATATTAAAAAAAGTTGTGAAAGATATTTTTAGTAATTGAAAAAACTTCGTCAAATTTAAATTTTTTTTCTTTCTTCTCTACTTTTTTTTATTGACGTGGTTTTCTAAAAATGATATGCGGTTCAAGATCAAAAACACTACAAATTTTAGCAAGACTTTCAATTGTAATATTAGCATTTCCATTTAATATTTTATTAACTTGAGTAGGACTTGTCCCCATATATTTTACAAGATCATTAAAGCCGATTTTATTTTCTTCCATTTCTTTTTTTATTTTATTTGCCACTTCAGTCATCATTTGATAACGAATTTGCGCATTAAAATTTGCTCTCTCTATTTGCTCTTTTGTTAAGAGCTCTTTTGCAAGGGCATCAAAGCTTTTTGTTTTTTTAGTCATTGTTAGTTTCCCTTTATTCCAAATTTTTTATCAATTTACGAGCTTTTTTAATGTCTTCTGCTTGGGAAGATTTATCCCCACCATTTAATAGAAGAATTATTTTTCCTTTTCTAAAAGTATAATAAACTCGGATTCCATAACTTCTCTCTCTTAATTCATATAATTTTTCACCAAGATTCTTACTATGAGGCATTGTGAGAATATTCCCTGCTTTGGATAAGAGCTTGATTTCTTCATAAAGAGCTTCAAACTTACCTTGTTTACTTAGCTTTCGAAACCATTTTTCAAACAGCTCATCATTGTAGTACTCAATCGTCCAGTGATCAGTCATCGGCACTCCTTTACTACTTTTAAAGGTATCACTACTTTTAAAAGTAGTAAAGGAGATTCTTTATTACTGGCTATTGCTATTACTATAACAGAAGGAATCTCATAATATTTTTTACGTCCTTAAACTATTCATAACTAACTGAAAATAAATAATTTTTTTTGCTCAACGTATATAGTACATTTAGGTAAAAAATTGATTCAATGATATAATATACTAGTATGATGTATATTGGAAAAAAAGTCGATTTGTTAAATGCTCACAATTTTCCTTAAAGGTAAGACATCAAAGTATGCGACACAAATTCATGCAAAAAAGACTATTTATTAAGCTTATTACAAAAATGATAAAATCTTCAAACATATCTAATTTATTAAAAATAAGAGTAAATATTTAGAAAAATGAGTTATGCAATTTTGGAAATAAAATATCTAATTTACAATATAAATATTATGTCTTTTTGGAAATTCAACAATGAATTATAACTATTTATACCTGTTCAAATTTTTTTGAATGGAGAAGCACCAACTGAGGAGCAAAAAGCCTTAATTAAAACTATTTTTTCTAAAAAAGATGAGGAAAAATATTAAAACACTTAATACTCAAGTTAATTTAATGCAAAGGATTTTGCAGTAGTATATCTTGAAACTAAATACATAGATTGTTGTTCTAGTAATTAAACCGAGTTTTTTAAAACAACAAAATTTTTAAATGATAGTAATAAGATTACTTCAGACTAATTTAATGAGTGGAAAAATCTTTGGGAAAAAAGTGAGATTAAAGAATCTTTTGTAAATATGATAAACGTAAACTACTTTTAAGAAATTATTAGAAAATATAATGGAGTAATTAAAATATAAGTAATAAAAAAATGCTTATTAAATAGACTAGTGCGTTTTTTACACAAATCTGGGTTTGCAAAATACCATGAATTTTATTCCAAGTTGATTGAAGTCAGTCAACTTAAAATTAGAAAATTAAGCTCAGAATTAGAGCAAATTAATTTAATTATTTCACAAAATCAGCTTTAAAAATTAAACTTATCCTTGAAAATAAAAGGGAACTTTGAAAAACTATTTTAAAGGGGTTTTTAGCTTGTTTTTTTAGTTAGATGATGTTTGAGTCATAAAGTTTTTATTTCTTTTTTGTGAAAAAAGCATCTTTTAATTTTCCAAAATTAAACATACCTGATTCATTATTTATAAAAGCATGCATTTCTTTTGATATTTTTACTAATTCCTGTTGAAGCGTTTCATTTTTCTCTTCAAGGCATTGAATTTTACGTTCAAGCATCAATTTTTCATCTTTTAAGTTAACAATTGAAGCCTCGTGAAGTTCAATGATTTTATTCAGCCCTTTAATCTGAACTTGTAAAACTTCACTGTTAACTTCAGACTCAACTTTACTGTGTTCTTTCATCGTACTTATTAAACATGCATCATTGCGCTTCATTTCAATTTTAGCGTAGATATTTTGAAGAGTTGGTCTATGAACCATAATAGTTGCCCGTGCACCGACTCGTTTAGACTCAACTTTGCCCTGCTTTATTAGCAAGTCGATTGCTTGCCTTGTTCTTTGAAAGATTTTTGAAGCTTCCGTAATTGTCATGAATTCCGTTAAATCTTCACTATTCAAGTTCACCTCCTTATTTAACTTAACTTCACAATGGCTTAAGTTGTGAAGCTAAGTTAAATTATGCCTTGAAGTTGTGCCGTGAAGGGAGTCAAACTTCACTTGCGTCTATTTTGAAAAAATTTTAGTTTGAGTAGGTTGAATCTGGGCATTACTAAGAAAGGATTATTATGGAACTTGACGTTGAATATATAAAAATAATTCTTGTAAATTTAAAAAATGGCAAAATTATCATTAAAAACAAAGAAATAAAAGTTCCAAATAATGGAATTGATAATGTAACTATTAATTTTGGTCATAAAAGTTATGGAAAAACAGAAGAAGAAATAAGTGAACTTAATAAATTTCATTATCACTTGAAAATTTTGATTGATAATAAATTTTTATATGGGCACATTGGTGGTTCAATTGATTCATACCCTCCTTTTAAAATTCAAGGGTTGACCTTGCAAGGCCATCAGTTCTTGGAAGCTACTGAAAATGATAATTTACTAGAAAAAATTAAAAAATCTATTAAATCTATCACATTGGGAACAATAGAAAAAGTACCCGCTTTGGCTATAGGTGCCATTCTATCCGCTTCTCTTAAATAAACTTTTTTAATTCGCTTCTCACTGTTTATTTAAGCGATATTTATAAATATTTGATAAGAAAATATACATTATGATTAACAAAAATTTGATACTTAAAAAAGAAGTAGAACTTTATCATAAACTTTATGAAAATGATTTATCTTCAGCTATAAGCTTTCTTATATTAAATAATTATAATTTAAAATCATATTTTCCAAGTGTTAATAATGATGACTATACGGAATATGAACTACTTTGGGATTTAGAAGTTGAAAAAAAATATGCTGTTCTAGCGAGATCAGATTTAGAAGATAAAATTCGAGAAAATGATTACATTGAGATATATTTGAAAGGAAAGCTTAATGAAATATATAAGGATACCAGAAAAGAAATTTTAGAATATTCTGATGGTACTATAAGTTCATTTCATTTTAAAAAATATTTCGAAAATAATGTGCCTACAGAGTGCCCTTTTTCATTTGAATATATTTTAGATACAAAATCTTATAACTATACATAAGGCTTATTTGGGGTTCTAAGCGCAAACCGCAGAATTTTCCGAGAGCCTCAAAACTAGAAGTTAGGGGTTTGTTGCAAGAATCCTCGAGTTTATACACAAAATCCCACTTGTTGTTGAAAAAAAGACATCTTTTCTCTTGCAGCAGGTCGGTACCCCAAATAATACAAATAGCAATATTTTGCTGGATTTGAACCAATCCAATAAACTTGACAGAAACTATGACGACATATATCATGTTGTTATCAATACTTCCCAAGCCTCTCAACGATGCTCAAAGCGGGGAGTCTTTTTTTTGTAAGCATCTAAAATCTTACACTAATATTGGATAATAAACATAGAAAAATATGAAAAAAAACCTCTTAGTATTAAGGAAAAAGTAACCCTTCTCAAATCTAGGGGCATGATAATTACTAATGAAACTTTTGCAGAAAACATACTTAAACACATTAATTACTATAGGTTAAGTGGATATTGGAAAATCTTTGAAGAAAAATTAGAGGAAAATCATAGATATCACAGCAATACTAGTATAGAACGCATCGTTAATTTATATTATTTCGATAAAAAATTTAGACTTCTTATTTTAGAGGCCATTGAAACATTTGAAATATCATTTAGAACTATTTGGGCATATTGTCTTTCTATAAAACAAAATGATTCCCATGCTTACATAGATCATAATATCTATGAAAAAAAAGACAGACATATTAGCGATTTGTCTGACATTATGAAAAACTATTCAAATAGTAAAGAAGAGTATCTTGTTCATTACAAGACAAAATACGGTAATCCTATTTTTCCTCCTATTTGGTCAATTTGTGAAAATTTTTCTTTCGGAACATTAGTAAGTTTATATTTAAATTTAAAAATAAACTTAAAAAAAGAAATAAGCAAAGAATATCAACTAGATGACGAGGTCTTTGAATCATGTTTACGAAATATCAATATTGTACGAAATATTTGTGCTCACCATGGGCGCCTCTGGAATAGAAAACTAACGTCATGTAGGATGAAAATCCCAAAAAAACCAGAAAACTTAAGTAATTTATGGGAAAAAGATGGGGATAACAGTGCTAAAATATATAATACAATTATAATTCTAAATCATTTCTCAAAAATAATAGATTCTAACTCTAAATGGATAGATGAAATAAAGAAATTTTTAAACGATTCATTAAAGACGAATTTAATATTAAATTCAGATTTGAAAATGATGGGTATTAATATATATGAATTTAATAAAATATAAGTAAAACTTGCAAGTTTTACTTACCATAAATAATGATTTTGGTCAAATAATATTTAAGATGTTTACGAAAATCCAAATTAAAAGTCAGAAAACAATAATAAATCTGCCTCCAAAGACCAGAACCCCTTTAAATAAACGTATTCAATTAGAATTTACTTTAAAAATTCCATAATTTAATTCAAGTCCTAATTCCTTGCATTTATACAAAAATATAATAATTTGTTTTTTAATTTCAATTCCATTCAAGAGTTTATGCTTAAATAGATTAACTAATTGAATATTGGCATCATATTTTGTGTTAGGAAATTTAAAATTACTTCCCCATCTTGTAATTAGAATACTCCCATCTATGTGCTCTAGTTTACAAAATTTGGAAGAGAAACGAGTTTCATTTTTTTCAAATAAAATGTCATTTGTAATCTTATCAGCAATAAAGAAAACATCTTCAGAATCTTTTTCGTTATTACTTGATATATGATGTTTTAATTTATTTTCAACAAATGTGTCGGCGTATTTTCTTTTTACTTCGTTAAAATCTTGGTGTGTTTCTTCACAAAATATTCTCAAATCTTCTAAACTTGGCCTTCTTTTCCCAATTTCCCAACTTTTCCATATCTCAGCTTTCTTTCTTATTATATCAGCCGCTTTTCGTTCTGTAAGACCTGCATCTAACCTCATTTGTTTTACCAATTCTTTCAATTGCATATCATACCTTTCTTTCTATTTAATATTAAAATGACTTTATGAAGCATTGGAAACATTTGAATATTAAATGATTTTAAGAATAAAAACTATAATTTCATGTAATTTGATTATTTAGTTAGATCCTATGGAAGCAACAAAGCAGGGGAGACTTTCCGTCTCCCCTCAGACCCCACCTTCTGTTTTATTTAATACATACCCTACGCACTAAATGTGATACGCAAAAAGGAAATAATCTATTAATTTAAATATGATAAAAAACATCTGGGTATAAAAGTGTTATACATAAAATTACTAAATCCTTTATTCATAAAGCATACTCTTCGATTTTTGTTATACGTTTGTATTACACTTTTTAGAGGTGTCCAGCTTCTCAAAGCGTTGAGCCTGTCAGATCCCAAAGACCTTGAGACTCACAGATCAATCATATCAAACACATTCCCAAAGTGATCGAGACTAAATTTGCTCCAAAGACATAAGGACTGTATCCTAAAAGCTCTATACACCTAGAGACTGATGCCAAGATCTTTGAGAAATGACAGTCTCAATGACTGTGGGAATAGTCCAATTGTCTTTGGGTACTGACAGAGCCGCACGCTGCAACCGCACGTCATTTGTCATGCGTGCGCTAATTCCTACATCCTACAGTCGATAGACTGTAGGAAGAGCAAGTAAAAAATTTTGATTAAGGTAACAGGTCTAGGGGGGTAGAAAAATGCAATAATATGCGTCAAATAAGTTGAGTTATGATAACTATGATTATGTTGTGTGATTTTTGCCAATATTTTTGCTATTTTATGAGGCAAATTGATAAGACAAGCTTGGTATCCATACAGGGGCACCCCGTCGTTTTCATAAGAGGGGGGTACCAATTTTGCACCCCCCCCCCTAGATCCACACACTCAGTTTGCCATTTTACAAGCCCTAGTCAAATTTAAAATGCCAAACGAGAAACGGCAAGCCGACCGCTCACCAGTCAATTGACTGTTAAGAAGTTTATAGAGGGAGATTGCCCGTTATCATTAAAGGAAGTGCTGGATTACTACCTATGTATTTTTTAATTTCAGCTCGAGCCCATGCTTTGCAGGCTTTTTCGTCTGAAAATTCATCTCTACGCGAAGTACCATCAGGAAAATCAATTTGACAAATCCATTTATCCATTCCAATACCCGTTGTTGCAGTTGCAGTAATGCAACTAAAATCGCTAAGATCTAGCATACTTTTTTCCTTTATCGTGAGGGTTAAAGATTTCATAACTTCATTAAACGAATCCAAATGGCAGCCGTCAATACTAAATTTTAAGCCACGACCCAAATTCGTGTAAAAAACGCATTAGCTTAAGTATCAAGTGGTTTTAAAATTCCAAAAACGGGTAAGTAGACCAAGCGACAAAAAGTCAAGAAATATTTTTTCTTAAAGTAAAAAATATTTCTTACAAAATAATCTCAAAACAGTTAATCTTTTTTAAGACTCTTAATCTACAAAGAAAGGAAATTTTAGTGATAAATAAATATGATTTTTTTGTGAAAGAATTTATTAAAATCTTAGAATTTAATGTACAAGTTGAAGTAAAAAATAACAAATGCTATTATAATTACTTCATAATAGGTAAAGAATTACATTTTGATTATGAATTCAATTCTTATGAAATAAATTTGAATGATAAAATTAATTTACTAATAAATCCTAGTTTTCAATTAAAAGAAAATGATGTTTTAACTCCAGAAAAAATTTTTATAGATAATGTAATTAGTAATAAATTTATTATTGTAGATTTAAATGAAAGAAATTATAAAAAAAATATTAGAGGCAATTATTTAAAAATCATTAAGCAGATTGCAAACACGTAATCGGGGATTCTTGCAACAAACCCCATTTTCCTAACATTCTTACTTAAATTTATTTACATTTTCTTTTGCACTTAGAGGCTTATTTAAATGCTAAATTCTCCAAAATTGCTTGGCAAGATGTTTTTGCAATTTCAAATGATTCTTTACAGTTTTGATTTTAATTAATTCAGTTATAGATGATTTTTTTTGAAAGACCTATCTAATCCGCAAAAAAAGAAACTCCTCGTCATTTTTTCATAGTCTTACTGTTTTCTTCGTAATACTTTTCTTGAAATAGTTTTTTTCGACCAGATCCTTTTAGGCTTTTATTTTTTTAGTTCGATTTTTTATAACAACCCCCTAAATTAAATTATTGGGTTTTTAAAGGACTGTATAAATGTCTGGAGATATTATGAAATTTGAGTACATATGTTATGACTATGTTGATATCCCTACAAAATGCAATTTTTGTACAAAAACTCTTAATAGCTGGAAAGGAATATATTGCAAAGATTTAGTAAATAATAAATTCTTCTTTTCAGGACCATCGTGCGCCACAAAAAATAGTTCTAAATTTAAAAATAGCCGCAAAAATATACCTGACTATACTACTGAATGTTTTATATCTGAAAATGATGAAGAAATGACTGAAGTAACATCTTCTACTAAGGCAACTAAAAATGGAATAAGTGGTCAAAATAATTTTATTGGTTCTAGCAATGATAGTTCAGATATTTTAAAAAAAGCAAAAGAGTATATTATTTTTTTCTATTCTAGGTTAGCAGATTTTAAAGGTGTTACTTACTATGCGGTTGATAATATTTATCGTGATTTAAAAACAAATGAAACTCTTTCTGCAAAATCAGAGCAACATTTAATCAATTGGTATAAATCTAAAAATACAAATTTGAAAATTTAAAGAACTGTTATTGTATTTTTCATCTGTGTAATAATTTCAAAAAAAGATTAAATGATGATTCTAAAAAGAATTATTTTAATGAGCGAATTAAAGAGCTTAAAGAAAAACTATTTTTATCTAAAATTGAGATACAAAAAATTAATAACTGGTTTACAAGAGATGAATTCTTTAAAAAATTTGCATTGGAAGAGGATATTTTTTCTAGCAAAGTTGAACTTTCAAAAGATAATAATTAATTTACATTAAGCAATTGAAAAAAGTTGCGGAGCAAATTTTGATGAAGGTAATAGGCATTAAGTGAAAGAATAGCTTTATATTTTTGATAGTATTGAATTTAAAGTAATTAATTAAGAAATAAAATGGATGTAAAAAGCAGAAATAAGACAGTAAAAGAATTAAATTATTTGAGATGGAAAATTAAAAAATACTAATTTTAAATATTAAGTAAACGAAATTAAAAATAGTGGTTAACATTTTTTATAAATTTACTCAATTATAAAGCACTTATTTTTTTTGAGGCCAACATGATAATTTAATAATAGCAAGATTCTCGTTAATAATTTTTTTGGACATAATTTCATATTTTTCAGGTGAACATTGATTATTCTCAGATAATATATTACTTTGTGAAATAATTTCTTGAAGAACTGCATTTAATGTATCAGAACATAATTTTGGATTTGGAGCTCCTTCTATTAACATATTATAAGAATAAGTTATTTTAGTTCTTTGATTTTTTGGAATACCTTCAACCCACATATCCAAAACTTCACCAAATGTGATTGTTTTAGCTGTATTTGATAAAATAAATAAAAGCACAATAATAAAATACTTCATATTATACTCCAACTACATTATTATAGGAATAATTTAATAAAATTAAAGAAATATAAATATATAAAATTATTGGATATATTATTACTATTATATCATAATAAAATTTATAAAATGATAGATTAAAAAAATAAAGATAATAAATACTTATTGACATTCTATTCATAATAAAGTAATGAATATTTGTCTACACTTATAAAAAATAAATTCCTAAAATAAAATAGAGGTTCAAATGAAGAAATATCTTTTTGTACTTGTATCATTAATAGGATTATTAGTCTTACAATATAGGTTTCCTTGTCATTGGGTAAATCCAAAAAGATGCTCTATTTACGACCCCCCAAAAGATCCGCCTCCTTATTTTCCTCGCCATAATTATTAACCAGTTTCAACATTCTGTAAAAAAAATCATCTTTTATAAAATAAATTCTTTCAAACATATAATGAATTTGTTCAAAATTATTTTCATTATTTTGTTTAGGAATTTTTTCATAAAATTGTATTGAGATTTATCTTTATTTCATCTGTTGAAAAAATCTTCATTAATATATTTACTAATTGATTGTAATTCAGGAAGTTCTGTAATATAATTTATACCTAAAATCTTCAATTCATTTCGTATTCTAGTTATTTTTTCTTTATTTAATATTAATTTAAATATAATATTTTCTTTTGAAACTTCTATTTTGAATTTAGTGGGATTATTTTTAAGATATTCTTTGACAATATCATCTAAATTATTATTATTTTCCCCGAAAATAGTAAATACACCTTGCTGAGCTAAAATTCATTCATTATTTGCTATTGGATAAATTGCTAAAGGGAATTCAGGTAGTAGATCATTTGAGAACCAATTAATAGAAATATTATCTTTAGAGGGAATAATAGGATAATCAAGAGAATGAAAAAGATAATTCATCAAACTTGGATTTAAAATCCAAATTGCTGGATTAACATCATGTTCCTCATTATAATCTTGAATTGCAGAATATATTGAGCTAATGAGACTTCTTGTCCAGTCCAAAAGTCTTGTTTTTAATCCATAGTGCTGTGCTGTAAAGTGTTATTCAAAGTCTTGCTTAAAGTCTAGAAAATTTCCCTTTTTTAAAAACATAGGTATATATGTTTCAAATATATTAAACATTTCTTTTTCAATATTTTTATTATATGAAAAACCATTTATTTTTCTGTAAATATTAGGAATTAATTCGTAATTACAATTAGAAATACCTCTGAACCAAAGTTGGATATAAATTTTTTCAACTTCACATTCAAAAATTCGTAAAGTAGCTTTTTTCATATTTTTCTCTATTGTAATAACTTTATCTATTATTTCTCCAATAGCAGATGTATCCATAATTTCTCCAATTAAATCCAAAAATTTAATTCTCTATTTTATTAATACCTCATCATAAAGACTATCTTGAAAATCTTTATACTCAGGATAATATTCTTTTTTAAGTATATTTTCTAAACTGAATGGTAATTTCTTTTCGTAGCAATCAGGACTAATTTTATTATCTTCTGATTCTAAAATTACGCATAAGTTGTAAATATCTTCAAGATTATCTAAAATATACAAATAAAGTGTCTTACTATTTCTAAATTCAAGATCTAATTGTGTTCTAATATTCTCAATAAATACTCTATTCTCTTTAAGGGACTCTGCTCGATGTATATTTGTCGGATCCCAGTAATTTGAAAAGAGTTTAACATTTTTGGGATTATGTTGATACCGTAGCAAAGCTCTCATTAATTTGATAATTTTAGCTTTAACTTTTATCTTTTTATTTTGAACAATTGTATCTAATATTGATGCAATTTTATCAGGACTAATAAGAGAATTTTTTTCATTTCTAAGAACTTTAGAATTATGTTCACATAAATAAATTAAGTCATTTTCATTAATTAAATTTTCCATAAAGCACCTATATCAGTTTTAAACCCAAATCATTACTAGCATATTCAATATAAAAACATTTCTTTGACTTATCAATCAAAGTTTTTTTAGACCAGCGTCCTTTACCTTTTCTTTTTTGAATATATCAGCAGTAAATATCACCTACTTTTTCAATAAATATCTGGACTCGTAGCAAACTTTATCTATTAATTTTTTTACTACTGCACTTAAACCAAATAAATCTAATTGTACAAAGTTCATGATATACCTCCATATATTCAACAATTAAAAGAATAAAATGAATAATAAATATTTACAATAAACCGTCAAATATTTATTTTAATTTATCTTTAGCGTCTTCAATTTCTTCTTTTGGTAAACTTTTAAACTGTGACGTTATATAATAAGCACAATAATAGCCAAGAATTAATTCGATTCCTGCTGGCTCAATGCCTCTTTTGCGTAAAATTATTTTTAAATTTATATCTGAAATTCCTAATTTATTAGCAATTTATTTAGCCAAATATTTTCCATTAGGAAGCTTTAATAAATCTATAAACAAAACTGGAGCCTTTTTACCTGTTTTTAATTTAGGTCTATTAACTCTAAGTTTAGCAAGTTCTTTCTCTCTTTGTTCTGGAGTTCTATTAGCTCGATATTGCCTTTTTTTATATGCACGCCATTCTTCACTACTCATCGATAAAATTTGATGTTCAGTAAGTTCTTTTCTTTTGAGTTTTTTTTCTTTAAATTCATATTAAATCTTCTTCACTAGCATGAAATTCTAAAACAGGTATTGCCTCTACCGAAAACTTTTTAGTTTCTGAGTAAAGTTTTTATAAATATGATTTTTTCAGATAAGTCATTTGTTCCATCATGCTTTTTTGAGAAATATTCTTGTGCTACATTTCTTAAATTTTCAGAAGAGCAATTTGATTTAAAAAATTCAACATATTTTTCCCAATCTTCATTCCTTGGGATTTTGTTGTGATAAATCGAATATAAATTAGGCTATATAGTATTTAATTAAATGCTTCAAAAAAACAATATTAGTTCATCAAAATTTTCTAGAATTAAAAAAATAGAGACAATTCTTACTCTTGCAAATATTGAACAGACTGCAGCAAAAAACCTATTATTCATTTTGAATGATAATGAAACATAAAATGCACTTCAAAATAATTCTTTATATAAAATACCTATTTCCCAGTACAAAACAAATAATCTGTAGGTAAAGAAACAGTAGTTAAAAATTGATTTACATTATCTTGCACACAAGTTGCATTTGGGAGAAGAGATACTCCATGTTTAAATACTAATGCTTCTAATAATTTACTTCCTTTAATTTGTTGATGTTTTAATATTGCACTACTATGTGGGGTTATTGCATCGAATGGTGAAGAAACAAATAAAATAGGTTGAGAAATATTTAAACTATGATTTGCTATTAACGGATCGTGTCTTTTACCATTCCAAGCAGAACAAATACCATGAATATTTAAAGTAATTATATGTCCATTAAGTTCAGGAAATATTTTTTTTGAAGCTTCTTTTAATTTTACATATTCATTCCAGGTCAAATTATTTACAGGATAGTCAAGACAGTGAACGGCAAAAGTTTGAATAAATCCTGAAAAATCTCTCGAAATTGGTAATTCAATTTCTTTTTGTACTGGATTTTCTAATTGCCGGAATGCATTAGCCATTAATTCCCAATTTTCAGCATTTGTTACTGCATTCGATAAATAAGTTTGCAAAAATGCTTTTGATACTTTAATTATTTTAGAATCACTACGTACTTCATATTCATCTTTTAAGTTTTGAAAAATTGAAGAGATTTGTTTAAAGTTGAAACCACACTTTGCTGAATTAAAACAAAATTCAGCAAAGTGCTGAAACGTATTTTTTACAGCAATGGTTTCCGCTTTTACAGTTTCTAGAAATGGCTTAGATAAATCAAGAACACCATCTAGCACCATTACTCTAGTATTATTTGGGTAATGATAAGCATAAGTTGCACCAATAGAAGTTCCATAAGAAATTCCCAAATAATTTAACTTTTGATTTCCTAATGCAACTCTCATTGCTTCTAAATCTTTAACAACATTTTCAGTATTAACAAAATCAATTAGTTTTCCACTATGCTCAAAACATGATTCTCGAAGATTTCTTATCTTCGTTTGCATGCGACTAAAATTTTGTTCAGAATCAAAAAATGAAAAAAGATTACTATCCAAAGAGTCTTTGCATTTAATTCCAGCAGAAGCATGAATACCCCTAGGATCAAACCCAATAATATCAAAATTTTGAATAAGTTTAGGATTTAATTTTAAAACACTCTCCAAAATTGCAACACCAGAACCACCTGGGCCACCTGGGTTAAAAATCAAGTAGCCTATTTTAGCACTTTGATTTGGAGAAATTGCTTTTTTTAATGCTAAATTTATCGTTTCACCATTTGGATTATTCCAATCTATAGGAACAGGAAAAGTACCACACTCAAATTGAATACTTGAAATTAGGTTTATATCAGACTCCGTGTTACTTAATTCCTTTTGCTTCTTCTGTTCTTTATTTACACGAGGACACTTAGTCCAAACAATTGATTTGCTCCAAAAACTTTCATTCTTTATTTGCTCAATTGGTTTAGAATTATTTTTTTTACCGCAAGATAGAAGAAAAAAAATTGCTATGGAAGGAAAAATAAATTTTAGCATAGTAAAACTCCTTAGTAAGATTTATTTAATTAAAATAAAATTAATAAAATAACAAATTAAAATTTTAAATTTATTAAAGATTACCAATATAAAAAATAATAATGCACTAGTATTTATTTAAAAAAAGTATTAAGAAAAATTTTGGTACAAAATATAAAGCTCTTATTTATTTTTCTATTTCAATTTTATGAAATGCAAATAGAAAATCTTATTTATAAAAAATAAAATAAAGGATTCTTGAATGCTAAAAACAACATGGAAACTTGGGTTGTCATTAATTTTAATTAATGACATTTCCTATGCAAGCCTTACACATGTTCAAGGCAGTTACTTTGAAGGAAATGGAGAAACTGTCTACTATCCATGCACAGGAGGTGGAGAACCATTAGTTATTTTTGGCAATTTATATGGAAGTAA
Source organism: Pigmentibacter ruber (assembly GCF_009792895.1). Lineage (NCBI taxonomy): Bacteria > Pseudomonadati > Bdellovibrionota > Oligoflexia > Silvanigrellales > Silvanigrellaceae > Pigmentibacter > Pigmentibacter ruber. The sequence continues at coordinate 188,681 of NZ_WSSC01000002.1, read as the reverse complement.
CCATATTATAAATTCTAAAATGAAACAGGATCCTATCTATTTAAAAAATACTTTTGTTCGATTACCGCTAGAAGTTGCAAATTTTGCACAGGCTGTTGATTTTTCAGATAAATACCTAATAATTCAAAGCCAAAACCCAGCTACAGATGCGCAATATATCAAAATAACTTTACAGAAAAAAGATGGAACTCCATTTTATATTAATACTGTCAACTTTGCCTCTATTTCATTAGAAACCGGAGAAAGATTTGTAACAAATTATAAAATTAATTTAAGCAATTCAGTTGTTATCACTCAACCAACTCCAATAAGAATGTATTCTTTTCAACAAGATATTGGTGCAAATGTATTTAAAAATACAAATAAAATGGAAGCTTTTCAATACTCATGGAATCAAAATACTGCATGGTCAGATACTAGAAATATCTATAATTCTAAAATAAAATATAGCTTTAAAGCTCAACCAACCAGCACTCCAAGTATATTTAATGGATATGGATTTTGGATCTGTGGAAGTGAAAATGCAAAATAGAAATGGTCAATAAGAGTTTATTAATTAAATTATTTTGGTAACTTAATTATAGCTGATCCTAATGTTGAAGAACTCGCAGAAAAAATTATTTACTGTGAAGATCCTTTTGGAAATATTATTGAAATATACTCACATAGCTATGAACTTGTTTATTCTTCTGGTGCTTATAGTTAAGAAAATATTAAATTTAATATTAAGATTTAAGTCCGAAATAACTGCAATTGATTTTTTTGAATATTTTCTGCAGTATGAATAGCTGCTTTAATAGAAATATCTACAGATGACTGAACACTATCATGTAATAGAGCTTCGTCTTTGCATCTTGCTGCAGCAACAGCGCAAATACTTGTTGCATGTAACCCATAAACATTGGCCATCTTAAATAAAGTACCAGACTCCATTTCAAAATTTAAAATATTTAAATTTTGATATTCCTTTAACATACCAACATGACTTTTCAATAAATTTGGATTAACGCTATCGTAACGTTCTTGGCCTTCATAAAAAGTATCAACTGAGGCATTTAAGCCAAAATAAACATCTTTGTGTAATTTTTTTGCTTCATAATAAACATCGGTAGACAATAAAGCCGAAGCAGCAGCAGGATAGTCTCTAGGAGCAATATCATTTGCTGCCCCTTGTTTACAGAGCGAAGCAAAGTTAACAATAATACTGCCTACCCCAATATAAGGTTGAATAGAACCTGTTGTGCCTATTCGTATAAACACTTTAACCCCTGCCTGTGCTAGTTCGTTAACCACAATACTCGTGGAAGGCGCTCCCATACCAGAAGTAGCGGCAAGAATAGGCATGCCTAAACTAGTCTCACCTGTAAAGCAATATAAGCCTCTATTATTATTAATTTTTACAGAATTTTTGAGATATGTTTGCGCAATTATTTCTGTCCTTGCTGGGTCTCCAGATAGCAGACAAATGGTTATGTATCTATCTTTTAAATAGTCTTTTTCAAAGTTTAAATGATTTAAATTCATAATTTATAGTCCAACTTAAAATGTTTCACTTTAGCCAACTTTAGCTTTAATAGCTTCTTTTAAAAAAGTCTAATTTTCTTGCATTGAATATATTCCATTGAATTTTAATATATATTTAAGCCATTTATAATAAACTCTACTAAATAAATGATTTACAAATTTGACAGATAAAGCTAACCTAAAAATTCCATTCACTACTTTGAATGCGAGGTTCATTATGGGAGCAAAATCTTTTTTATTGTCGGGCGACTTAGCTGTTATTAGTCCAAATATGAGTAATGGAAAGGCTTTTCTTTCTGTTCCATGCAATGGATTACTAAAAGGAAGTTCAAAAAGCGATGACACTGGAAGAACTATTTGTGTAGAAGGGGATGAAAAAAATATTCTTTTTGTGCCCGTACCCTATATTCTGGTGCCAACCCCGCCCAATGCTCCTGGAACCCCTGGAATGGCTCTCTGCAAAGTAAAAGAGCTGCACAGCAGCCATATTTCTAAAATTGCAAAAGCAGGCGACAAAAAAATCCTCTACATTGGGTCAAGCAGTTACGATGTTGAATTTCAAGTAATAGCACCCGCTACTCAAATTTCGCCAGTAGGTGCTCCTATCCCAGACACTAATCTTTCTTATACTGGCACTGGTACTTTTAAAGCAATTTCTTCGCATAATGCCACAGAAAAATAGTTTGAGGCTAAAAAGAGTATAAATAATTCCTCTGCAACACCGAAAAACAAAAATATTAAGAAATTGCGTTAGATTTGCAGAGGTATTAGAATGAATACTTTAATTTACGATGACACTCTTCAGCAATGGATTATCAATCGCCCTGTTAATGAAGGCGATATAATAGAAAAATACAATAAAGAAGCAGAAATTTGGGAACGTTATAAAGTCATGCGCGACAAAAAAGGGAACTGGCATTTACCGAATGGTGAATTATTTAATATCAGTTGGATTGTCCGCAGACCTTGAGAAGTATATTTTAGAAGTTAATCATTCAAACCAGTTACTGCACTCTCACCAATTACATTTCATCCGGCAAGTAAAGTTCTTCACCATTGCGCATCACAGTGATTGTTACATTACCTTTGCGATAAATTTTTGTTCCATCGGGTTTTACTTCTAATAAAACCCTATCTTGAGTATCTTTTAACCAAGCTACATATTCTTTTGGTGAAAGATCTTTTGTATCAATTTTTTTATTTTCATCTTTTTTTATGTTTTCAGATGAATCATTGGTGATTAGTTTTTTTTCTTCAACTTGTTTCTCTGTACTTTTATTTTTCTCTTCTAATGCAAGAATATCATTTGCTTTTAATGGTTCACGGGCAAAATGTCCGTCATCTCTTTTGCGAGTAATATAAAAAGAAAGAAAAGCTAACAAAGAGATAATAGAAAAAATAATAATAGCTTGTTTGCGACTCATGATCCCACCCATAAAATATGACTAAATGACTTTGATTTTCGATTTAATTTTACAATTACTAAGTTATTTCCAATATTTTTAACATCACATTTTTCAGCAATAAAGTCTCCATTAGAAAAGCACTTGGAATATAAAAGAGTAGCTGTCTGAATATAAGGTAACAGCTTGTTGTGATCTAATAAAATTTCTTTCACAAGTTCAGGATTTGTATTTAATGATTCTAGAAGAATAAATGCTGCTTCAGTTTCAGATATTTTTTTATTATTTTGTTGTTGAATTAAAGTTAAATATTTTTCTAATGCCTCGACACTAAGTAGTGGGTAATTTGGTTGAGTTTCGTCGAGCCAAGAAGTTAATTTACCTACATGCTCCCAACCTATTTTTTTAAACTGTTGATCATAAACTTTTGATAACACAGAATGATACTTTATATCAGGTGTGAGATTATTCATTCTATCTGATAAATATTGATCTAGTCCAATAGTAATAAACGCTGTTGTGATATCACCTAGGAAATTATCATTTTTACAAGTTAACAAATTATCATTGGTATACTTTAAAATACTGTTAGATAATCTTTCAATTTCATCGGAGCTAAGGGTATACATTCCGTTTGGCTTAAAGTGTTCAGTTAGGGTAATACGATCAGCTGGTAACAATGTTTTAAACCAACTATTAAAACACCCTTTCACATTTTTACTAAGATCATTACTGACATTAAAGTAAACTGATAAATTGTTATAGACAAAGCCAGAATTTTGTAATCGTTTAGTTAACCAATTATCTATGTATAAAAACTCTTGTTCAGTAAAATTTCTGTTTAAAGAATTAACAAAAACAACTCTATTTAAAGAATTTGTTGTTCTAAATCCGCCTTGAACTAAGGTTACAATAGAACTCTGAGCGTAACAGGAAAATGAAATTAAAAATTGGAGAAAAAGGATTTTCTTAAACATAAATATTTACCTATTTTTTTGAAAAGGACTTCAATTGAAGTCCTTTTCTTATGAGTTAAAGATCTTCTGGTAAGATATTTCCGTCTTGAGAAGTTGGAGCACTTGTATTTCTATTAATTCCGCATTGAACTGCATCTTGTGTAGTTATGCAAGATTGAGATTGCTTAGCAGACTGAGTTGCGTCAGTTAATGGTTTTGCTGTTGCAAATTCGCCTTCACTACAAGCTCTATATGCTTGTGACTTCACATTCCAAACAAAACAAATGCTAGTTGGTATGGATAATTCAAGTTTACTTGCTGCATTGGAAACAATATCTTTTTGGAATTTAACACCGCTAATTCCAGATACATCTTGTACTTGTGATTGCCAGTAATAATTAGGACGTTTTACTAAAGCTTGAGTAGCTGTCGTTCCCCAACCAGATTGTTGGTATGCTTGGAATACATTTTGATAACCATTAGATGGAGTAGTTCTGTCAAACACTTGAGTTTGTTGTACTTGTTGCCAGTATTGCCCCTTGTCTTTTGGTGAAAGGTACGATTTTTGGAATTGTAAACCACCTAAATATTGTTCGACTTCTTGTTGTGCTGCATGTTGGATATAGCCTTTATCCCCAGCTTGCACTGTAACTTGGCACGGACTTTGTTGTTGCCCTTGTTGTACAAATAGGTTTGAAAGAGTGTTATCATTGAAAACTGCTACTTGTTGGTTAATAACATTTCTGTCTTTTACAACCATTCCTGCACCAAAGTTACAAGTCACATTTCCTTTTGAAACTGGAATTTGTTGTGAAACAACCCCTTTAATTGCAATTGGTGGAATAAATGGAGGTAAATTACGCGCAAACGCAACAGCTCCGTTTGTTGTTAAATCAAAGTTAAACGTTGCACCTGTTAAAGTTCCGCCCCCTTTTAAAGAAGCAAAAATAGGGATACCAGCACGTTGGCTCTTCACACCATTTGCGTCATATTGCAGTTCAGTTAATGATTCAAAAACAAGACTTGTTACTGGAACCACAGAAATTTTTACAAATGGAGCATAATTTGCTTTATATGTCTTAATTTTTGTTAATTCATCCGCAGTAAATCCTGCATATATATTTCCGGTAATTAATCCACCATTTGAAGAACTCAATTCAACTAATTTTTGACTTAATCTATTTTGTCTATCGATTATACTTTCATTGTGAAATAATGGAAATTGAATTCCTGCACTTGCAAAAAATGTAGATATATTTGAATAAATAGCATTTAAAACACCAGATGGAATTGATTTTTCAAAAGCAGCAGCATTATTTTCTGCTGTCTTTTGTCTCTCTTGTGCTTTTCTAAGATATTCTTGATAAATTGGAAGATTAGGATCTCTAGGATTAGTCTTTATAGTATTATCAATAATATTTTGTAAGTCAGTAACAACTTTTCTTACGTTAAAATATTCTTCCGTTGTCATGTTAGAAAGTTTGATACTTGTATCAGAAATTTGTGAAGCACTAGAAATTGCAACTTCATTCTTTATAAAAGTAGCACCAATACCTTCAGCATTTACCGATGCTTTAAATTTTGGAACATAATAGTATTGAGAGTTGTCTGAGCTATCTTGATAGACAGGAATACTGACGACAAAATCAATAGCGGATTTGTCACCTTGTTGCATAGTTTGTTGTGTAGGTAGAGGTAGAATAGTTGAGTCAGTTTTTGGTAACGCAAAAGTTGCAAAAGGAATCATCCCTGCAATCACACTTAACAAAGATTTGCAATACATAATTACTCCATATAAATTAATTGTTATTTACGGACTAGGAAACAGCTTTTAAATATAAATTTATGGTTTAAAGTTTATTTCTAGATAGCATAAATAGTTATTTATTTCAATATGTTAAGAATTTTTTTTTTGAGAATTATTTTTATTCTAAAATAAAATGGTGTACAATATTTTTATTTTTTATTAAATTTAGTAATCACTAAAAATAGATTAAAATTTTAATTTTAAATTTATGAAAAAATAAAAAAAGCAACCAATAAAAATTGGCTGCTTTAAATTAAAACAAATTTTTCAATAAGAATTAAACTTGAGTTAAAATTTCTTTTAAAGCTTTTGAACCATCAGTTACTTGTTCTGTACTACAGCTAAAAGCAAAGCGTATTGCATTTGCACAACTCACACCAAAACTATCGCCAGGTGCACTTCCTATACCACGTTCAGCAAGATAATCAGATAATTGTGCTACAGAACGAATTTGAAGTTTTTGTAATAATGAAGTTTCCACTTCACACCATAAGTAAAATGCTCCTTGTGGTTTAAAAGGTAACAACCCTGGGATTTCACTAATGGTATTGAACATTATTTCTCTACGTTTTCTATATTCAGTAAGCATAAAATTTAAATGATCGCGCGGACCAATCACAGCAGCTAAAGCGCCCCATTGTGCAATACTATTAATTCCATTAACGGTACAACGTAACAATTTTGGAATTCTTTCAGCTAGTAATTTATTTGTAGAAACAATATAGCCTACGCGCAATCCGCTCATTGCATGTGATTTAGAGAATGAGTAAATAGAAACCGCTTTTTCATAGCCGTTTAGTCCGCTGGCAGCTGAATAGTGTTCTCCTTCATACACAAGATCTTCATATGCTTCATCACAAACTAACCAAAGGCCTCTTTCAGCTGCCAAGTTTGCAATTTTTTGCAATTCTTCTTTTGGCACAATAGCACCTGAAGGGTTTTGTGGTGAATTGATAAAAATTGCTTTCGTTCTTGAAGTAATTTTGCTGACTATATCATTATAACTGTATTGATAATTATTTTGTCTGTTTAAAGGAACAGAAACAGTAACACCACCAGCTAAACGAATATTTTCCCCAATTTCAGTCCATAATGGTTCAGGTACGATAACCTCATCGCCTTGCTCAAGCATGCATTGGAAAACAACATAAAGGGCGTGCATTGCACCATTAGTAACAAAAATATCTTTTTCTGTTACGTTAATTTTATTTTGAACATGCAGTTTATTTGCTAAAGCTTTAAGAAGCTCTGGAATACCATTATTAGGAATGTAATGTGTTTTTCCATCACGCAGTGCTTTTTCAATAGCTTCTGTTATATTTGGTGCAATTGAAAAACTAGGATCTCCTGACTCTAATCTATAAACTTTTTTTCCTGTTGCTTGTAATTTTAGAAGTTGTTCCCTGATTTGAACAATTTTGCCGAAGCTTATGGAGTCAAGACGATTCATTATTAACCTCTTCATTTTTTCAAAAAAAACATAATAGAACCCTTGAAAGACAACCAGAAGGAGTCTGTAAAGTCAAGAAAAATCGTGAAATATTTGTAACTTACTAAAAAAAATACATCTTTCTAGGCGAAAGAGAAACCCATTTCTTTTTGAAAACTAGTCTAAATAATTCATAATTTAAGGAAAAACACAATTCTTTATAAAATATTATAATTATTATTTATTTTTAAATTTATTATTTATAAATCAAATTTTTCTAATTTACCAATTTCTTTCTTCGATAAGTGCTGCATAGGTCACGGAACTACCAAGGAAAACGGGTAAATGGCCTATTTGTTTGCAAAGTATCAAAGGTTGATACAGCAAAACGCCCCGCAATCAACAAATGCGGTTTCTGGCTATCAAGGAGGAATAATCATGGGTTTACGTATAAAAACCAACGTAGAATCACTTACAGCACAACGATTTCTATCCAATAATAATTCAGATATGACTTCAAGTATGGAGAAATTATCTTCTGGTTTAAGAATAAATAAATCAGCAGATGATGCTGCAGGACTTGCTATTTCTGAAGGGTTAAGAGCTAAAACAAGAAGTTTAATGCAAGCAAAAAGAAATGCAAATGATGGTGTTTCATTAGTCCAAGTTGCAGAAGGTGGATTAAACGAAACAACAAATATTTTAATCCGCATGCGTGAACTCACTATGCAATCTGCAAGTGATACAGTTGGTCCACAAGAACGAGAATATATTAACAAAGAATACCAACAATTGACTGAAGAAATAGATAGAATTTCAGAAACAACAGAATTTAATGGTAGAAAATTATTATCTCCACAAGCTTCTGAAGAACCAATAACTTTACAAGTTGGATACAACGGAACAGCTAATGATATATTAACTTTACAATTTGGTGAAGAGTCTACTGGCATTAACTCTGAAACATTAGGATTAAAAGATACTTCCTTAGCAGGTGAAGATCGTGAATCAATTGCTGCAAATTTAAATACAATTGATTCTAGTTTAAATTTAGTAGCTTCAACAAGAGCAACTCTTGGAGCGACTCAATCAAGATTAAATTCAGCAATAAGTAACATTTCAATAAATACTGAAAACATGTTGGCTGCAAATAGCCGCATTCGCGACACTGATTTTGCAGAAGAAACAGCAAGATTATCACAAAGCAGAATTTTATCCCAAGGTGGATTGGCCATTTTAGCACAAGCAAACCAAAGACCAGAAATGGCTCTTTCTTTGTTACGTTAAAATTTAAAGGGATAAAAACATGGGACTTAGAATTAAATCCAATATAGATAGTATGATGGCACAAAGACAATTAAGTGAGAATCAAGACGAACTAAGCAATAGCTTAGAAAAATTATCTTCTGGATTACGGATTAATAAATCCTCTGATGACGCAGCTGGATTGGCAATTTCTGAAACAATGCGTGCAAAAATTAGAAGTTTTGGCCAAGCAAAACGGAACGCATCTGATGGAATTTCTTTTTTGCAGACTGGCGAAGGTGGATTAAGTGAGTTAAATAATATTATTATTAGAATGCGGGAACTGACTACTCAAGCTGCTAGTGATACTATTGGAGAAACTGAAAGAGGTTTTTTAAATAAAGAATTTCAGGAATTAGGTAAAGAAGTGAATAGAATTAAAGATCAAACTGAATTTAATGGAAGAAAACTTTTATCACCCGAAGATCAGCGAGACATTAATGTGCAAGTTGGTGTGAATTTTAGAAATGTTGCCGGTGAAACAAATGAAGAAAATGAAGTTATTACTTTGAAATTTGATGACTTAACTGATCTTAGTGAATCTTTGGCAAATTTAACAGAACTGAGTATTGAAGGAGAAAATGGAAGAGAACTAGGCGGTGGCAATACTGAAGATATTTTTTCTGCCCTTGATGATTCCATGCTTAAAGTAACAAGAACAAGAGCAACACTTGGAGCATTGCAAAGCAGACTAAACTCTACTATCACTTCCATTGATATTGGGAGTGAAAATTTGAGCGCAGCCCAGTCAAGAATTAGAGATGCTGATTATGGTTTAGAGTCTGCGAAATATGCGCAAAGCAAAATTTTAGTTTCTGCAGGTACTTCAGTTCTAGCACAAGCAAATCAAATTCCTGATTCAGTATTACATTTACTTAGATAAGTGGAGATAAATTGATGGCTTTAGAAATAAAGCAAGGACTAAAAACAACACAAAAACTATCTCTTTCGGCAGAGTTAAAACATTCCATCACTATTTTAACACTGGGGCGTTTTGAATTAGAAAAATTAATTACTGATGAATTAGAAAAAAATCCTTGCCTTATCGGTATTTCAGCAAAAGAAGAAAAAGAATATAGCCATCACTATGATGAATTAAAAAGAGCGTTACAAAATTCATATAATCAAAACGATTATACTGAAAGATATAATGACATTAAAATTACTGAAGAAATATCTCCTAATGAAATGCGAAAAGAATTTGCTGATTCTTCACAATCACAATCTTTACACTTATTTATTGAAAATCAAGTTTCTATTATGCGGCTTAGCGAATATGAAAAAGATTGTATATTTACAATTCTTCAATATATCGATGATAATGGTTTTTTAAATACTGATTTAAAGACCATCGCAGTGAATCATGACATACATATCGATGATATTTCATTTGCTTTAGAAACTGTACAAAAATGTGAACCTACTGGGATAGGAGCACAAAATTTACAAGAGTGTCTTTTATTGCAATTTAAAAAATTAAATAAAAAACCAAAACATGTGGAAAATATTCTTACAAAATATTGGAATGAGTTTCAAAAACAAAATTTTTTAAAAATTGCAAAATCTGAAAAAGCAACTTCAGAAGAAATAAAGGAAGCATTTCGTTTTATAAAAAATAACTTTGATCCCAGACCTGCAAGACAATTTGGTCAACAGTCTAGTCAAATTATTATCCCAGATGTTTATGTCTTTAAAAGAGATGGAAAATGGATATGTAGCACAAATGATAATGGTCTCCCTAGAATAAAATTATCTAAAAAATATTCAAATTTAATTAAAGCATTAAAAAATGAAATGAACGAAGGCGAATACAAAGATACTTTTAAGTACATTAATGAGAATGTAAAATCAGCAAAATGGCTTGTAAAATCTTTAAAAGAAAGAGATAAAACAATAATTAAAGTTGTTGAAAGTATCATAAAATATCAAGAAGATTTTTTTGAACATGGTCCTGAACATTTAGCACCGATGACTCTTAAAACAGTTGCGAGCGATTTAGATTTGCATGAAAGTACCATATCAAGAGCCACCTCTGATAAATATTTATATTCGCCTAGGGGAATTTTTGAACTCCGTTACTTTTTTAATGCTGCTATAGAAAATAACTCTGGGCAAGAGATGGCAAATGAAGCTATAAAACAAATGGTAGCAGAACTTATTAAAAATGAAGATAAAAAAAATCCTTTGTCTGACCAAGAAATTTCTGAGAAAATACAGGAACATAAGGGTATAAAAATAGCACGTAGAACAGTTTCTAAATATAGAGAATCATTAGGTATTATGTCCTCATCAAAAAGAATTCAACGCTTTTAACCTCTTATAATTTATAGCTTGCTTGTGCTTTTAAAACAAAGTAATATAAAATAAATATTGCATTATTTTTTTTATTTATTTGCAATATTTAGGTGATTTTTTCTTAAAATCACTTTATTTCTGCTTCAGCTTTCACTCTTAAAGGAGGCTCCATGCAAGTAGAAGTTCATTTTGTTAATTTTCCTAAGTCACAACATGTTAAAGAGCTTGTAGCACAACGTATTCAGGATTGTGTTACAAAATTTTCCGCAAACACAAATAATGTTCATGCTTATTTTAGTGTCGATGGTATAGTGCATCATGTTAAACTTGCTTTAAATGCTGGCAAAAATAACATTTGTGTGAATGCCTTTGCTAACGATATTGCACATAGCGTTGATAAAGCACTAGACAAATTAGAATCTGCGCTTAGAAAAATTTCTAAGCGAAAAATTCACAAAAGAATAGAATTTTCTTCTGTCGATTCCTCTTCAGATTATAACGTTATAAATTTGCGAAAGTATAAGCGTTATGCTGGAATACAAGAAAACATATTTGATAAGTTTGAAACGCATTATGTCTCTAATTTTGAAGACCAAGTTAGGAAAGAAAAAATTGTAAAAAATAAATCAAAGAAAAAATCACCAACTTCACACAAAGGACGTATCCGGAAAGCAAGCTAATGCATTCTGCTTGAATTGTCAGATTGATTTATAGAGGTGGAATCTTTTTTAAGGGTTTCCACCTCTTTTTTTGCTTCCTATAAATTATAAGCTAATATAGAAATTGACAGGGGATTTATTTTTTCCTATGAAACTCAAATAGGGTAAAAGTAACCATAATTGTTTCAAACGTTCATTTTACAGCGGAAAATTAAAATGACACTTTCAAGCATCCGCAATCTTATACAAGAACAATCAGGAAATTTATTTCTTCATTCTAAGTCAAAAGATGATTCTCTGAAAGAAATCTCTGAAATGATTTCTCTTGCAAAAAAAAATATTGATAAAATGGAAATATACACTTCGTTGCGTGAACGTGAAGCAAAAGCTAGTACTGGCGCTGAGTTTGGTGTCGCTTTCCCTCATGCCTATTCTACAAAAGTAAACGAAACAGAATTGTTTCTTTTTATATCAAAAGATGGAATCCCATTTGAAGCATTTGATCAACTCCCGACTAAAATATTTTTTGTTATTTTATCTCCAAAATATCCCAAAGTTCCAAAAATCTCTAACCTCAATATTATCGCAAATATTTGCAGAATTATGAAAAGTGAAGTAATTAGAAATAGGATACTTTCAGCAAACAACTTAGAAGAAATTTTGCTGTGCTTGGAGCCTCAATGACAAATGATTCTAATGCAATACAAACTTCGCCTAAAAAAAATGTAATAATAATTTCTGGACTTGCAGGTTCTGGGAAAACAATTGCTATACACGCACTTGAAGACTTGGGCTATTATTGTATTGACAATTTGCCGGCAGTACTTTTGCAATCTTTTGCTGATTCCATTGTAGAAAATACTTTAAAAGCTTCACATATCGCTCTAGCCTTAGATTCACGAGACACTGACAATCCTGTAACTTTTGAGAAAATATATCCATTACTGTTAAATTCTTGTAATTTAACTGTTTTATTTTTCAAAGCAACTAGTGATGTTATCATGCGGAGATTTAGAGAAACAAGAAGACAACATCCATTAAGTAAAGCAAATCCTCTTTTAAATTTACATGATATTATAGCTCTTGATGAAAAAACTTTGGAACCTATTTTCCACTTGGCAAATAGAACCATTGATTCCACTCACTTATCATCGCAAAATTTAAAAAAGTTTATTTATAATCAGTTTTCAATAACTGGAAAACAAGGACATTTGCTTCTAAATATTGTATCATTTGGATTTAAACATGGTACACCCTCAGATCTGGACACTTATTTTGATGTACGTTGTTTTAAAAATCCGCATTATGAGCCAGAAATCAAGCATTTGACAGGGTTAACAAAAGAAATTAAGGACTATGTGTTTAGTGACCCCAATGTTGACCTTTTTATAAACAAAGTTACTAATTTGATTAACTTTTTTTATCCATTATACTTAGATGAAGGAAAACATTATTTTTCATTGGGAATTGGATGTACAGGTGGAAAACACAGAAGTGTTGCAATTGCAGAAGAACTTGCCAGTATTTTTCGCAAACAAATTCCACTTGTAACTATCGAACATCGCAATATAGATAAAGATTAGTCGCTATCTTCCTCTTGACCAAAGCGTTTTCTGTTACAACTTATCGTTTAGGAGTGCAGTTTTTAAAACTGCAGAAATTATAAATGTTGAAAGGATAAGCAAATGTCAGACTTAGTATATAAAATAACAGAACATAACTTCCAAACCGAAGTCTTGGAAAGCAAAATACCAGTGCTTGTGGACTTCTGGGCTGATTGGTGTGGGCCTTGCAAATCATTGGAACCTGTTTTGGAGCAAATTGCACAAGAACAAAAAGGAAAAATTAAAATCTGTAAAGTAAATGTGGAAGATAATCCTCAATTAGCAGCAAGCTTTAATATTCGTAATATTCCATTTCTAGCTTTTGTAAAAGATGGGCAAAAAGTGGCTGAACTTGTAGGCAACCAACCTAAGCAAGTTATCATGAACCAAATTAATGCTCTACAATAAAAATGCGCATTTCAAAATTGAATTTTTTTCACAATGAATTCTTTTTATTGAATAATTTATTGAAGGAACAGATATTTAAATTCGTATCAGTTCCTTTAATTATTTCTATTGATGAAGTTGGAAGAGGTTGCGTGGCTGGTGCGGTTGTGAGCTGTGTAAGTTTATGGATAGACACTACCTATTTTAAATTACCTTGTGAAAAAAAATATAAAAAATTATGGTTAGAACTTATTAATGACAGTAAAAAGTTAACAGAAAAAAAACGCCAAGAATGTTTTGATATTATTTTGCAAGACTATGAAATAACTTTACAAGATATTATCTGTGCTGAAAAAGATAATATAAAATCATTTAATATGTTAACAGATTCAAAAAATAAATTGCATTTTAAAGCAGAAGAATTTTCCTCTGGAAACATTCTTAATTCCAAGAATAACTTAGAATGTTTACAATTTGTAATTGGTCAAGCAGGTCCTGCAGAAATTGATTCCATAAATATTTGGAATGCTGTGCAGTTATCAGTAGCTAGAGCACTGATAGAGTTGCAAAAACACGTTAAAATAAATTTTCCTTTTTTAGAAGATCAATTATCTAATGCTATTATATTAATGGATGGAAAACATTTTTTAAAAGTTCCAACAGAATTTTCCCAAAATTTACAAGTAACAGTGACAAAAGCAGATGGATTATTTACAAGCGTTGGATTTTCCAGTATAATTGCAAAAGTTTTTCGCGATACACAAATGATACAACAAGATAAAAAATTTCCAATATTTGGTTTTGCTAAGCACAAGGGTTATGGTACTGCTAGTCACCTAAGTTTAATTCAATCCCATGGGGTTTGCGAAATTCATCGTAAAAGTTTTTTAACGAACCACCTTAATTTAACTCCATAGCTGTTTCATTTTTTATAATACCTCTTAAAAAAACTAAAGAATTTTCTGCTAAGTCCGAAGTGCCTAGTACGAAGGATAAAAGGAAAAAAGCTGAAGCTTTGAGGTAACAAATGGTGTCAAAAAACCCTGCTCAATCTAATCCAGTAGATGTCTCTTATGAGCTCTATAGGGAGCTTGCAGGAGAAATTTGTGCTCCATTGGATGATTTTGATTTAACAATAGATCTCCGCTATGAGCTTTATACAAGCAAATTAACATATTTATATAACATTCAAGAACAATGCTTTCGGTGTATAAATTCACAAGAAGAATGCAATTCATATACTCAAGAAGATTTGGTTATTATTCAAAACGCTATTGAGGTAACAAAGGAATTTATCCGTCAAACTATTAGAGAATCACTTCAAAATGGATTAACAATAGCAGAAAAGAAGGCTCTTGATGCTTCCAGAAATAAATACAATTCTTGAAGTATTTGAGCGTATGTCTCTTGATGATAAAGTTTATTTTAGCTTTCCAAATGAAGAGGACATACAAGTTTGTATTTTATTCAATAAAAAACCAGATAAAAGGAATTGGAGTCTGTGGTTTGCTATGAATGAAGAAGCTTCAAAACAAACATTATCAGTCCTTCATCTGCAACAAGTTTTAAAAGCATTTAAAATTAATGAAAAAGTTTTCCTAAAAGAAATAGCTGATGTATTATTACTGCAAGCTGCTTATGCAGATGAATTCATCCGCCAAATCTCAGAAGTTTTAGGGAAAGATGCTGTGCAAAAATCAATTCTCCAAACGCAAAATTTTATGGATGAATTAGCTGAAAAAATTAGAAGTTTAATTCCTTCAGATAATGAACAGAGTATAGAAGAAAAAAAACAGCAAAAAGCAAAAAACAAAAATAAATTTAAAATTGTAAAGTAAAAAAGTATGACTGATACTGAAAATAAGAGTGAAAAATATAATAAATTGGATTTATGGGATACTAAAACAATTTTAGATACCATTCTCGAATCCCAACTTAATGCCATAGCTTCAATTAAACTTATTTCAGATGAATTAGAACAAACCGTAACAAAAGCCGTTCCTTTATTAGAGTCAGGCGGAAGACTTATTTTTGCTGGTGCTGGCACATCGGGACGAATTGCCGCACAGGAATGCGCAGAACTCTATCCCACATTTTCATGGCCAAAAAATAAAGCACATTTCCTTCTTGCAGGTGGACAAAAAGCTTTTTCTGAAGCAATAGAAAACGCTGAAGATGACATTACACAAGGAGAACATGATGCTACCAAACTAAAACCTACTGCAAAAGATATTTTTATTTGTTGTGCAGCAAGCGGACGTACACCATATACGTTAGGAGTCATGCGGACAGCTAACCTTTCAGGATCATTAACAATAGGCATCTCTTCTGTAGCTCAATCTCCACTTTTAAATGAAGCTAAAATTAAATTAAATGCCAAGACTGGGGCAGAAGTTATCGCTGGCTCTACACGAATGAAAGCTGGAACGGCACAAAAAGTGATTTTAAATATGCTTACAACTGCTATTATGATTCGTTTAAATAGAACCTATGATTCATTTATGATTGATTTAGTTGCAACGAATGAAAAACTAAATAACAGAGCGGTTAAAATTGTTGCAGGAATTTGCTCGGTTACAACTGAAACTGCAAAAGAAGCACTAACCATATGTAAAGGAAAAGTTAAATTGGCCTGTGTTTATCTAAAATATAAAAACTTAAAAACAGCCGAAGAAGTCCTTCTCGAACACGAAGGTAACCTTCGGAAATGTTTAGAATAAAAATCAAACCAAAGACTTTCCGCCTTTCTCTCCGGTCTGAAACATAAAAATGAAAGAATTTTACCACAAATTAGAATATTTGAATTCAACTTTTAAATGATTATGATAAGCCTAGTGGCGACTCTTTTTGGGAGAAGAACATATGCGAGAACATTCTTTATTCGATCTTCTTGTTTTATCATTAGGAAATGCAGCACTTGTAGGCCTGGGCATCGTCCCAGAACCAGGGACAAACACAAATAAGAAAGATCTTGAATCCGCTAAATACAACATTGAACTGCTTGAAACTTTACAAAAAAAAACAAAGGGTAACCTTTCACAAGCAGAAGATGAAATGCTAGCAAGCTTACTTTATGACCTACGATTAAAGTATGTTGAAGCTAAGAAGTAAGCATGCTATCCTACAACGGTGTCATTGAAAAAAAAATGATACGCTTATTATAAGCATATCATGCGGGCTGAACGACTTCCTTGCCATTCAGCCCGCTGGTTAGTTTATGAAACTTATTCTTCCTTTCAAAAGAAGGAAGAGTTCACTTTGCATGTGAACTAAAACTAGTGAGAGGGCATTTTGCCCGTAGATTTTAGCGAATCGACCTTTATACTCAATAAAATTGGTGGAAAGATCGGTTTGTTTCTTTTTTTATCCAAATTAAAAAGGTAACTATTATGTCTGTTGAAACAAACTCTCCCATTCCAATTACCTCAATCGGGCACGAAAAGCTGAAAGAAGAATTGAAAAGATTAAAAACTGTAGATCGTCCAAAAGTAATTTCAGAAATAGCTGAGGCCAGAGCTTTGGGAGATCTTTCAGAAAATGCTGAATATCATGCTGCAAGAGAAAAACAGGGCTTTATTGAAGGTCGTATTATGGAACTCGAAGATAAATTGGGTCGTGTTCAAGTTATTCAAATTGGCAAAGGAAAAACGGATAGAGTTGTATTTGGCGCTTTAGTTTCCTTAGTTGATGTAAGCGATGACTCCAAAGGAGAAGAAAAGTGCTATCGAATAGTAGGGGATTTAGAAGCTGATATTAAGAACAACGCAATATCGATTTCAAGTCCACTTGCAAAATCACTCATTAACAAAACAATTGGTGACATAGTGACCGTAAATCTTCCAAGGGGAGAAAAATATTACGAAGTGAAAGACATTCAATTTACTGAATAATATTATTTAAATCTATCCTCCCCTGCTATTACTTATCTTTTCGGTAAAACTGAATTTATAGCTTGATTGAAATCTCCAATTTGAAGTGTTAACCCCAATGCTACAAAGTAGCTTTCATTTTCAAGTCCTATTGTATTTAAATAAGTGTTTGAAGAACCATTATTTAAAGTAATCAAAGCTTGTTTTCGCCAACCTCCTTGAAATGTGATAGCTTTATTTCTTGTTACAAAATAATCAAAACCAGCAAAAGCTGAAAACATATCAGGAACTGGTGAAATCATTTTTTCGTTGCCCGAATTTGTAGTGATTTTCATTTCTGGGTACCAAGTTGCTCCATATTCAAATCCTGAAAGCACTCGAAAATGTTGTCCCATATTCACAACCAATCCTCCAAGCAAAGTAGGGAATAAAACTCCGTAGCTTTGCTTTAATTTGCCGTAGGGTTCCACTTCAGAAAGAATACCTGCTGTTGTTCCAATAAAAAAACCGAAAAAAGATATTATATTTATATGATAAGCGTATCTTAGATAAAAAGCAGCATTTGCTCCTGTATTGGAAAAATTTGAAATCTTGTTTTGGTTTGAGGATGCTGACATTTGATTAAAATTCCAAGTGGAATACTCGCCTGATAAAAGAAAAGATAGGTTATGCCCTGAACGAAAAACAGGAATATAATCAAAGGAATCGACAACTTCATCTTGAGCAAAAAGTTCATTCATAAAAAAAAGAGAATGTGTTACTATCGAAAGAAGGATGTTTAATTTTTTATAGGGAATCATCAAATTATGTCTTTGTCTTTTCAAAAAAACATAGCATCTTTTTTTATTTTTATTTTGGGTGTTTTGTTGATCAAATTTTCTAGTCATGCGTTAGCAATATCCCTATATGGCAGTTTGACAGCATTTTTTCTCTTCATATTTCTCATTTTTATCCAAAAATATAATTTTGAACGTTTAAATTTCTTTTTATTTCACTATCTATCCTTTGCATTTATCCTTATCTTTCCATTAGCTGAAACTTGTATTCTTGCACTTTTAACAATTTTGTTAAGAGAGAACATTTTAATGGCAAAACAACAGGCTGAAAAAGGCTCTCGTTTTAGTCTATTATCGGATTTAGGAATCATAAAACCGAAAAGACAATTTTCTTTAAGCTTAAAAAAAACATTAATATTTACAATAACCTCATTATTAAGTTGGTGTATTGCAAGCCTTCTTCCATTAACAGGCTTACCACTTGCTTACTTTATGCTTTTCCTATTTGCTATGGCAATTGGAAGTCTTATTGTAGATGAACTTGCCATTGCCAAAAAGGAATAGGAGAAAAAATGGGCAATCATAATTTTTCATTAGATTGGAAAAAAATTCAGGAAACATTGTCCGATGCCGCTAAAATTAGTTCTAGAGAACTAAAGCGTGGCGTGGACGAAGCAAAACGTCAAATTGGAAAAGTGCAAATAGTGCAAAAAAGAAAAGAATTATTTGCCGAGCTGGGACGAAATCTTTATGAAGCTTATGTTGATGGTTTACCTGAAGAAGTAGAAAATTTTTTAAAACAAACTGAGCTTTATGAAATTATTGAAGATCTTAAAGAAACAGATAAAGAATTAATGAAACTAAGAGGCGAAAGCAAGGAAACATAATGAAATCATATAGAGGTAAAATATTTTTTCTTTGCTTTTTTTTAGCATCCCTAGGGATATTTTTATTTCTAAATATTGTAATTGGGCCAATTATTTTTGCTTTTTTAATAGCATATTTATTAAATCCTTTTTTTGAATTTTTAGAAAAAAAAGGTATAAATAGAGCATATATTTCTTTTGCAACATTAGTAGTATTTGCATTATTATCTTTACTTGCTGTGTGGATATTATTTCCAATTCTTTTTGAGCAGCTAAGAGGTTTGATTAAATTATTACCAGGTTTTAAAATTTATCTTGAAGAAAACTTGTTACCTAAAATACAAACAATTATTTCCGAATTTACTGGACAAAAGCCTTATAAAGTTATTTATCTTTATGACTTATTCCCTATTAATGTTGACAAGGTTAGTCAAACTTTACTTGTAAAAATTGGTGACAGCACAAGATTTTTAGTATCAGTTTTATTATTAGTTATTTTCACTCCATTCTTTTCTTATTTCTTTATGCGTGATTTTACAAAAATGCATAATATTATTTTTGATCTTATTCCAATTGACTTAAAACCTACATTTATAGAATTCAAAGAGGAAGTAAATGCAAAATTACGTTCTGTTTTGCGTGGACAATCCATAGTTATCTTAACATTATGCGTGTTATATCCAAGCGCTTTGCTTATTGCGGGATTACCTACAGCAATTGCAGTGGGAATATTAACAGGATTAGCAAGGCTGGTACCATACATGGATATCTTAGTCGGAAGTTTTCTTTGTTTTTTTGTCTTAGTGACAAATTCAGCTTCAACTCATCTTATTTTTACTGTCTCTCTAGCTTTTTTAGTTGTACAATGCTTAGATGGATTATTCATCACACCAAGAATCATGGGACGATTCTCAGGATTACATCCTTCTCTTGTTATTCTTGCTGTTCTTTGCTTTGGAGACTGGTTTGGTTTTTACGGTGTTTTATTGGCAGTGCCTCTTGCAGCCGTTGGAAAAGTATCCTTTGCAATGATGATTAAATCATATAAGGAATCTCAATTTTATAAAAATGGTAGCAATGGATAATATAAATTGCATTGAATCAATCATAGAAGTTGAGCTGAATTGGAATGAAGAATTTGTTCTTTATTCCAAAAAACATTGGGATGGGATGTACAGATTTTGTTTTAGCTTATGTAACAGCAAGCTACTTTCAGAAGACATTCATCAAACCTCTTTATTGAAAGCATTAAAGGCTTTCCCAAAGTTTTTATTAAATTATAAAAATCCTATCATATCTAAAGAAGATATCTCCGTTCTTTTCTTATCAGCAGAAATTCAATACCACTTTAAAAATTGGCTCTATAGAATTGTTAAAAACACATATATTGACGAACAGCAATTACATAAAAAATGGAAATTTGATTACTCTGAAGAAACACTTCAAAGCCTTAGCACAGAGAGCCTAGAACTCAGTGATTTGAGTGCAAATAAAAACGATGATCTGCAAAAAAATGAAAAGGAGTTTTATAGATTAGCTTTAGATGACAATTGGAAAAAACGTTTTTCTGAATTAAATGACAGGCAAAGAAGTGTCATCTATCTGGCTGCCGAAGACTACTCATATAAAGAAATATCATCAATCTTAGGAATTCCTATAGGAACAGTCATGAGCACATTGTCAAGAGCATTAAATAAACTAAAAAATACTCCTACAGGTAGGGAATAAAAACACTCCCACAAACGTTTATAAAATTGAATGACTGAACTTAACTTGAGGTGTTTTTAAAATGTTACCAAAAAATCCAAATATTCAAAATGAAAATGAATCTTGGAAGGAACAGGTTAAAAACCATTTCCAAAAGCATTCTGTTTCTTCCCAAAGAAAGCGGCATCTCGAAGAGCTACTTCTAAATTCAGGAAAACAGAAAAATATTAAATTTTTCAACAATTTAACTCAGAAGTTAAAAAAAGTCTATCTTCCAAGTAAAAAAATATATCTTTCGCATGTTGTCACAGCTCTTGTCGCTGCCTCAACAACATTCTTTTTCCTTAATGTGTTTGAAAATTCTAATCATGACTTCATCTCGGAAATGGTTTCTGCCTTACAAGACGCAAATGCTTTGCCTCCAGATTTTGACCTTGTAGGAGATTCATCCGCTTTGCCACAGCTTTCAATGGACTCCTTGCCTAATCAATCTTTTGAACCAGTTATTCCACAACAATTGGCACAGTCATATTTTGCGGCTGAAGGAAGATTTTTTCTTTTTAAAGGACTCCAGGGTGTTAGCATAAAAATGGAACCAAACCTGTTGAATAAAAAAGTGATTCGGAAAAAACCTGCCACATTGTATATTGTTAAATTATCAAAAAAGAATGAAAATTTCCCCAAAAAAAATGTGTTGAAAAAAATTCAGGCTTCTGCAACCAAAATTAAAAAAGTTTATGCTTGGCGAGAAGGAGCTTACGGTTACGTTATGGTTCAGCCTATTGCCGCAAATGAAAATACTCTTGAAGACAACATACTAGTTAATGATGAATGGAATCCTTTAAATTAAATTTTTGAGCTTAACTCTTAAAAAACTTCTGCATAAATAAAATTTTGAATAGAAACACCGAAAAGCCACTACAGTAAGATGAGGGCTTTTCATGAAGATAGATCATTCAAAAGAATTAGAAAAAAAGTTAAAAATTCTTGTTGTTGAAAGCTCAATTGAACTGAGATCTTTTTATTCTGGAGCCATTAAAAAAAGTGCGTACTTTGATGTACAATCTGCAGCAAATCATACGGATGCTTTACAAATTTTAAGTAATGATTTTGAAAATTATCATTTTATTTTATTTAATTGGCAGTCTTCATCTATTCCCATAAGTGTTTTTATTCAAAATATACGGAGAAATTTTAACTACGATCACATTGAATTAATAGCTTTTGCCCAAAACTTAAATGAAGAAGATGCATTTCTTTTTTCTGAACTAGAAATTCACTACACAATTCCTAAAATTGTAAATGGTGCACAGTTACTTAAAAAACTAGAAGAAATAAGAAACGATTACCATTTTTTTCATCCTGTACTTCGCAAAATTAATGAATTAAAACATTGTATTCATATTGAAGATTTAGAAAAATGTGAAGAAATTATTCAAGATCCAAAAATTCAACACAAAATTCTCCACAATCACAAATATTTATACCTACATGGTGAAGTATTAATATTACAAAAAAAATACACTGAAGCCATAAAATTTTTTGAGGATATTTTAAAAGATAGAAGTAAAATTAATCAAATAGAAACATTACGCACAATGAGTGCATTAGGTAAAGCTTACTGTCTTGCTGGAAAAAATAATGAAGCATTAATGATATATGAAAAATTAGAAGCCAAAAGCCCTAGAAACTTAAACCATAAAATTATGGTAGGTGAAGCTTTGCTAGGATTAGAAGAAACTTACAAAGCTGAAGCTAAATTTCATGAAATACTTGAAAAATCACCAAAAGATAAACAGGCTTTAACAGGTATGGTTAAATCAAATTCAATTGCTGGAAAATATGATATTGCAAGATCTTTTTTTGATCAAATCGAAGGAGAGTTTGAAAGTAAATCATTGGCTAGTTACTTTAATAATCGAGGAGTGCTTTTAATTAAGAAAAATAACTTTAATGAAGCAGTGGCATTTTACAAAAACGCTTTATATTTCTTTAAAAAACATAGAGGTTTAATAAGTTTTAATTTAGGTATGGCCTATTATCGCAATCATAATATTGAGGCCGCTGCAGAGTTTTTTGAAGATGCTATTAAAACGTTAGATGATCAACAAATTTCTCAGAAAGTGTTACTTAAAGCTTTTAAAGAAGAAGGCGCAGTAAACTTTATAGCAAAATATAAATTAAAAAAAGTTGGTTAATTTATACTTTGATTAAATATTAGAAATCCCTTTATTTACATTCAATCTTACTACTATCATAAAATACTTGATAATATTTATCTTGATATATAGATTTAAAATTACTATTTTGTGTTATCTTCTCAAGAGAATTATTATAATTAATAAGACAATTTACATTTTCGATATTGTTATCACATCTATCACTTGCAAATTTAAAATTTTCAGGGGTTGCAATGATTACTACTTCTGCTTTTTCAGATTTATCCAAAAGATACTTAGTTTTAGAATTTGGCAGAAAAGAAAAAGTTTTATGATCTGTGGCAAAAATTTGCGGTTCTTTTTTGCAAAACTTCTTTATATTATTTAAAACTTTATCAAAATGTTCTAGTTTATTACTATATTTTAGTTTGTAATCTTCCGAGTTTGATGCTCTATTTATTCTAATTAATAATATAATAGACAATAATATTAATAAACCTGAAAAAATATATTCATATTTTGGTATTTTATTCCTAATAAAATTATAAAAAACAAGCATTCCAGCAAGGGATGCGATATAAAATCCTGGAAGCATCATGGCTGAGTTATACCAAAAAAGATGACTTTTATCAGTTGCATTGGAAAGAAATAAGATCATCCCAGGAATATGCACGCAAATCCATTGTAGGGGATTAAATACTCCTAAATAATAAAATGCTTCATTAAATCCAGTTATACCAGAACTTTTTAAAGCTATAAGAACTTCTAACGGATGAGTTAAAACATTAAATACAACTTCAGTACCAGAATTTCCCCAATGCGACCAAAATCTATTAATCCAATAAGCTTTATCTGCTCTCATGAGTGGCATAAAAACAGTTAAATTTAAAATTACTACAACTGTACAAAGAATAATCATATAAAGTATATTAAATTTAGTCTTTTTTTCTAACGGTATGATATTTTTTGGAATAAACAAAAGAGAAAGTAATTGAAAAGAAAGAAATAAACCCATATCTTCTCGCACTCCAAGTGCAAGAATAAGAGGGATAGAAATTGTTAAAAAAGATCTATTTTCAAGTAACATGGTTAAAGTTAACAAAGAAAATGAAAAATATATGATTTCAAAATGCCCAGCAACAAAATTGGCATTGATAAATTTATTAGAAAAAAACAAGAGGGATAGAAAAATAGTTGAACTTATTAGAAATAGTTTATTAGTAAATTTACTTAATATTTTTCTATAAATGAATGTTAAAAAGTAGATAATTGAAAAACAGCCTAATATATTTCCTAAAATAACTGTTAAAAATTGGGATTCAAAAAACTTATAAAAAGGAACTAGTAGAAATAAAGTTGGTGTCCAATGCAATGACAAATGACTAATACCATAAGTATCTATAAAAAACGTTTTTCCTTTTCCTGTATTTGCAAGAAAATCAGAAATTAATCCAAGATCATAAAAATCCATTCTAAAGCTTGTATTTACAAAAAAAGTCCAAGGAACAATAATTGATTTTACAGTAAAAAAACAGAAAAAAAATATCAGAATATATTTGGGGAAATTAAATTTTGAAACATTCATGAATAAAGCCCTTTAAGTTCTTCTATAAGGATAAAAGACGAAAAAAACATTAAACTATAATAAAAATTTATTCAAACCATATTAAAAAAACTATTTTTTCATATTCCTAAATAACTAATTTTATTTTTAAGGAGTTTCTAATTTTAAATGGAAATATTTATAATTTATTTTTAAACTTCAGGATTGGTTCCTAAAAATGTCTGCGCAGGAATACGACCTTGACCAAAATCTACTATCACAACATTTCTTCCACTCTCTTTTGCCTGATACAAGCATTCATCTGCTCGTTTAACAGCATTTTCTTTTGTATCGTCAACACCTTTAATTAGAGTCACACCAACGCTTGTTGTAACAGGAATTCTTGTACCATTAAAAACATATTCATTATTTTGAATGGCCTGTCTAAATTTTTCCGCTGCCACCGCAGCTCCGCGTTCGGATGTATCAAAAATCAAAACAAGTAATTCCTCGCCACCATACCGTCCCAAAACATCTGAACGCCGACTTTGTGTCTTTAATATTCTTGCTGTTTCAGCCAAAACAAAATCACCGGCTTGATGGCCATAGGTATCATTGACGGATTTAAATTTATCTAAGTCAAACATAATAACGCTTAATTTTGGTATAATATTATTGCTTTTGCAGCGTTCTATTTCTTTATCAATTTGTTCTTCAAAATATCGTCTGGTATACAGACCAGTCAAAGGATCTGTAATAGATTGAATTGTTTTATCTTTATATTTGGATTGTAAATTTGTTTCAGCAGTAACATCACGTAACAAGAGACATGCACCAAGCATTTTTCCATCATTTTCATAGTATGGATAACTGCTTATAATAAGAGTTAAGTTTTTTCTTTTTGATAAATTAATTGCTGGAACTTCATCTATTCTTGTTGGGGCATTTGATTCTAAAATTTGTTCAATAGCACTTTTTTCACTTCCTGGAATAGTAGTAGAAAGCATTTCTTTTAAATTATCAATTCTACGAATATCTATCGACCGCAATTCTATTATTTGACAAAACGCAGCATTGAATTTCAATACTTTTTGTTCTTTGTTGATAAGAACAAAAGCATCTAGAAAGACTCTAGTAAAATCTCTATGCGCTTCAAACTTTTCAATCAATCTTGAGTCGAGAACGCTTTGATTTTCCACCATGCCACCTCAACGCATTAAAAATACAAAATATTCATCTTCTAATTCTTCAGTCTGCATGGCGCAGTCATCATTGTCACACTTTGGAGCTGGTGGATAAGTTTTTGGCGGCAATGAGGCTGTTTCAAAAAGTTTTTTGTCCTCTTTGTTGCATATTTCACAGATATAATTGACATAAAAGCTAGAAACTGTAGCTTTCCCAAGAAAACTAGGAATCATGTTAATTTGCATAATGATGTCTGTAGTACATTCAGTAAATGATATTTTTCTTCCCTCTTCTAAGGTACGCAAAAAACTTACCCAAGCCCTAACCCCAAGAGAGTTAATACTTTTTACCTGTGCAAAGTTAAAAATGATGTTTTTAGCCTCTTTTAATTCGGAAACTAAATTTTTAAAAGCTATTTCAGAGTCTTCATTAATAACTCCAACAAGGCTTACGCTTTTTCCATCATCATTCTGTACGATGGAGTATTCCACAGCTCTTCCTCCGCTTTAGTTCGCTAGTAAGTTCTCGTATGATCTTATCAATTTTTTAAGCTCAGAAGATTTTAAAGAGATTTTCTTGACATTCTAGGCAACGATTACTAAGGAAAGGAGACTAGGCTCTTGTGGCGGAACTGGTAGACGCGCGCGACTCAAAATCGCGTTTCCATCGGAAGTGGGAGTTCGATTCTCCCCGGGAGCACCATTCTAAGATTCTTCTTTTTTTAAAACTTACATATTAAATTAAGTAATTACTTTGGTGTTTCTAAATTTTATATGAGATTTTTGAAGCTTATTCCTGATATTGTTATATTTAAAAATTACCCTTTACGTTTAGAAAATCAGGCTATTGATATTATCAAATTAAAATATTTTTATAAATTAGAAATTGATAAAATATTAAAACTTTTTAGAACAGAAATTATAAACAAATAATCATTATTTTATTAGCGCTTAATTTTAAAAAAAATTTTAATGTTATAGATAAGTGAAATATTCAAGTTTATTCAAACCTAAAATTTAATATTTTATTATTCATTAACCCCTAAATATGAGTAATTTAGAAATAAATACACATATATTTAAAATATCAGTTTTAATTTTACTAGGAAATTTTTAAAAAATCCTTATTTTACATCTATTTTCTGCATTTTATTCTAAAGGTAAATTTGCTAATTTTGCAAATAATTTTCTAGACTAGCTATAATTTTTTGCTTAATTTACAGCACATCCGAAAAATTTGGAAATTAGATAAAATAAGAAAAGATCCTTAATATTTTTTTTGCTTGATCTTTCTAAATTATCAAATCCACTTTGCATAATATCGCTTAAATTTTTATAAATCTCTTAATTTTCTATGTACTCCTTTAAATCTGCAAAAATTTCTATTAGCTTAAAAGTATTTTAGTTTTCCTAATGCCTAAGTTTTTTGTAGTAAGAAGTAAAGGTGCAAAATGCTTCCTAATTCTAATGATCTTGAATACTTTCTTGAAGTAACAAAAACTTTAAATATTTCAAAAGCAAGTGAGCGAATGGGTGTTGCTCAACCAACAATCACGCAATCTATCCATAAATTGGAGTCTTTGTTGGGAGCACAGCTTCTAATCAGAACTAGAACAGGAGTACATTTAACAAAAATTGGGCAAAAAATGTCTAATCAAGTAGCTTTCATTTATGAATATTGGAATTCAATGCGTCGAGAAGTTCAGCATGATTTATATGAATTGCATGGTAAATATACAATAGGTGTTCATCCTGCAGTCGGTTATTATACTCTTCCAATTTTTTTCAAAGAAATATTTTCAAAAGCTCCAAATATTGAAATTGACCTAATCCATGATTGTTCACGAAATATTATTGAAGAGATCTTAAATTTTAAAATTGATTTTGGTTTTGTTGTAAATCCTATTAAGCATCCAAATTTAATTTTAAAAAAAATTTGTGATGATAGCGTTTGTATATTTGAAGCTAAAAATAGCAGATATAGTGATATTTTATTTGGAAACTTAGACTTACTACAAACACAT
Source organism: Pigmentibacter ruber (assembly GCF_009792895.1). Lineage (NCBI taxonomy): Bacteria > Pseudomonadati > Bdellovibrionota > Oligoflexia > Silvanigrellales > Silvanigrellaceae > Pigmentibacter > Pigmentibacter ruber. The sequence continues at coordinate 161,184 of NZ_WSSC01000002.1, read as the reverse complement.
TGGATAATTAAACAATTAAAAAGAAGTAATTTTAAATATAAGCATTTTGTATCCACACCTGATTTATTTATCATTCATAAAATGGTTATAAGTGGCGCTGGTTACGGTATATTACCTTCGTTAGTTGTCAAATCACAAAATAGTAGTAATTTGACGCTTGTTAACACAAGTTTGCCGCAATATAAAGACCAAATTTTCCTTGCATATAGGAGAGAAACTTTAACATCTAACTCAGCTAAATTAATAGCTGAAATATGCAAAAATATAGCAATTTCTAATCCATAAATTTCATTTATCTTTCCAATAAAATTATTTTATTTTACGTAACAGGTTTTATTTTTTATCATTCATTTAAAATAAAAATTTTGGAGAGACATATGAAAAATGAGGATGATAAGTATTTTTCAATTGACTGTTTTATTTGTGAAAATATTTTAGAAAAGATTTACTCCATTAGAAAAATACCTTATAAATTAACTAATACATATGAAAACAAACTACTTTTAAAAAAATGCATGGATTTTCATTTAGATAAAATAAAAAAATTTGTGCAAAAATCTTTACCAATAGAAATGATTATACCAGCATTTCCAGTAAAATCTCCAAACCCTAATAAAACAATATCTTGTTTTCCAGATTATGCTGAAGTTCTAGCCTTAAAAAAACTTCAACATCTATGCAATAGCATCAAGGAAATATATCCACCTGGTGCAATAATTACAATTTGTTCTGATGCAAGAGTTTTTTGCGATATTATTCCCTTTATTGAAGATAATATTTCTAATTATTCATCTGAAATAATTAAAATTATTCAAACTGAAAACTTAAATAATTTATCAATTTTTAAATTGGATAATTTATTTTCACATATTGATTATGCAAAAATGAAAAGTAATTTTGTCAAAGAATTTCCTGATAATGTTGAGTCACTCAAAAGGAAAAGATTTTATTCACCAGATTTTTTTGTAATGTTTAGTGGATTAAATAAATTTATATATGAGGATTTAGTTTATATTTATCAAGATAAGTCTAAACCTTGGATTAGAAATGAGGCAAAAAATTTAACCTTTCAAATCATTCAAAGAAGTAACACTTGGAGTAAGTTAATTGAAAAAAACTTTCCACAGGCTTTAAGGCTTTCTATCCACCCTCAGTCTGCAATTGCAAAAAAAATTGGGGTCAACCTAGTTGATGCAGACGATCTTTGGAGGACGCCTTGGCACTCTGTATGCTGCTGGAAAGATAATCAATTTTTTCTGACTTCAAAAGAGCATGCTCTGGCTCTTGGTGCCCATTTGGAAAAAGCTGAAGAAAAGTACCCTTATTATAAGTTGTGATGAGTTCTACTATCTTAAAAGCCGAGCCTTAGAATTATAAAAGTCCTTGTCAAACGAAAAAAAATGAGGCATGGTTGCAGTTTCTAAGGACGATCTAGAAAAAGAGAGCCTTATCTTTTTAATTTATTCATTAATTACAAGAGGTTATTATGACTTCACCAACCGACAAAACAAATCGTTGCCGCGAAGCTAAAAAAGTAAAAATGGGCAAACAAGCTAAAAATAAATTACGTAGAACGGGAACAACTCCTAAGTTGTTCGCGCTCAATAAGCCAACACCAAATGAGCTTAAGTAATCTTTCATTTTGGAAAACAATTTTCATTCATAGAGAAGAATTTTCATCCTACTATCATGCATAAGTTATGAAATTTTGCATGCTTGTAATGAGAACCACCTTCTCTTTTTTATTTTTTTTTGCAGACATGATAGATTTTGGATGTTATAACCCAAGAACAGTTGTCTTCAATCAATAAAACAACCTTCATTAAGGAGAATGCACACTATATGCGTCCAATGGGAAACCAACAATCTCGTACCCCCACCCAAGATGGCCCTAGAATCAATGACAGAATTAAAGCACCAGAAGTTCGCCTTATTTCCGATACTGGAGAGCAAGTAGGCGTATTACCCATCCGTGAAGCTCTTTCAAGAGCGGAAGAGTTAGGGCTAGACTTAGTTGAAGTTTCACCTGACGCAAAACCACCTGTGTGCCGCTTAATTGACTATGGTAAGTTTAAATATCAGCAGAGCAAGAAAGCTCAAGAAGCAAAGAAAAAACAAGTAGTTATAGAAGTTAAAGAAATAAATTTGACTCCTAATACAGAAAGACATGATATAGAAACAAAGCAAAATCACATTAAGAGATGGATTGCCGAAAAAGCTCGTGTCCGTGTTGGGGTAAAATTTAGAGGGCGTGAAATGTCTCACGTAGATCTAGGTTATAAAGCTCTTCAAGAACTTATGGCCGGTTTAGAAGATATTGTTGTACAGGAATCAGCACCACGTTTGGAAGGCCGTAGACTTGTTGTAACACTTCTACCAAAAAGCGAAAAGGTATGACCTCATCCAATTGTTATCAATTGGCCATTTTAGAGACATCAGACTTACACTGTAGTATTCTTCCATATGATTATTATAGTGACAAAAAGTCTGATTTTTTTGGTCTTGCTAAAACTGCAAGCCTGATAAAAAAATACCGTAAACTTTTCCCGCATTCATTGCTTGTTGATAACGGTGATCTCATCCAAGGGAATGCCTTATCAGATTATTTAAAGCAGTTTAAGATAATAAATGAAAAAACAATTCATCCCATCATAGAGGTTATGAATTTTCTAGAGTATGACATTGCAACTTTAGGAAATCATGATTTTAATTATGGAATTGAATTTTTAAAAAAAGTAACAAATCAAGCTAAATTTCCTTATATTAATTCAAATATATTTTTAAAAAACTCTAAAAATAAAGATTTAAAAGGAGATCCCCTTTATCCAAAATCTTTAATTATTGAAAAAAATTTTAATGTAAATGACAAAATTAATATTGGTTTTTTAGGAACAGCACCTCCACAAATATTAATTTGGGATAAGCATATTTTAGAAAATAAAATTGTTATAGATGATATAGTAGATGCAGCCACTAAAACAGCTAAAGAATTAAAAAAAGCCGGTGCAGATATTGTTATTGCTTTAGCACATAGTGGTATATTACCTGTTAAGTATATTAAAAATTCTGAAAATGCTGTTTATAAATTAAGTAAAATTAAAGAAATTGATGCTATTTTTTCTGGACATGCCCATAACATTTTTCCTGGAGGAAAGGTTTATGATCAAAAAGAAAAATTTAAAATTGATAATCTAACAGGAAAAATTAATAACAAACCTGTTGTCATGCCTGGTGCTTTAGGAAGTCATTTAGGTGTTATCATCTTTAAACTTGAAAAGTTTAAAAAAGGATGGAAAATTAAAGAAACTTTTACTGAACTTCCAAGTGTAAGAAGTGTCGAGGAAGACTCAAAAATTGTTTCTTTAGTGGCAAATCATCATGTAAAAGTATTAGATTATATTCGTGCTAAAGTTGGAAAAACTCAACTACATTTTCATTCCTGGTTTTCTACTCTTGAATCTTCTTATGCATCTCAATTTATTCAAAAAATTGCACAAGAATACGTAAAAAATAAATTAGCAGAAACAAAATGGAAGGATCTTCCTGTTATTTGTTCTTTTGCACCTTTAAATACAGGCTCACATGGTTCAGCTTATATTAATATTTCAAAAGGCGATTTAGCTATAAAAGATATCTGCAATTTATACCCTTATGATAACGAAGTTAAAGTTTTATTAATTAATAAAAGTCAATTAAAAGACTGGTTAGAATTTAGTTGTCAATCTTTTCAACAAATCAAAAATAATGATGCAGATGAAATAAATATTATAAATCCTTTATTTCCAAGTTTTAATTTTGATTGCATTTATGGATTAACTTATGAAATAGATGTATCCCAGCCTATTGGAAATAGGATTGTAAATTTAAAATATCAAGATAAAGAAATTAAAAAATTACAAAAGTTTGCTATAGTAACAAATAACTATCGTGCGGCTGGTGGTGGTAATTTTCCAAATGTTACAAAACTCAAAATAATTTATGATACTACTGAATTATACCGTGACATAATAATAAAAAAAGTAAAAGATATAAAAGAAATCAATTTTCAGTTAGAAAAAAACTGGAAGATTAAGCAATTAAACACTAATTTAAAACAAAAGATTATATTTGAAAGTTCGTTAGACTCTATCCCATTTCACCCAAAATATCTTACCCCATATACTAAAGATTTAACTAATAAAAGAGTGAAATATCTTGTCGATATGACAAAAATTTGAATGAAAATTATTTCCTCTTACTTCTAAGCTATTTTAAAAATTGAATTGTTCTTTTGTCTATGCATATGACAAAAATTTGAATACCCAAAGTTTTGTATAGATATTAATATTAGATTGTGAAATACAAATATCAAATCTGAAAGAATATCTTACTATGCTGAAAAAATTGAGCATTAAGCAAAAAATGGTGTTTTGGAATATCTTAATTGTAATTATTTTTACCATCACTCTGGTTTATTTAGGCAATGAATCAATAGAAAGAATGATGGAAGAAAAAAGGACTCAAATTAGAAATCTAACAGATTCTGCAGCAAACCTTATTTACAAATATGTAGACCTAACAAAAGAAGGTAAAATATCGAAAGAAGAAGCTGTAAATGCAATAAAAATTGCATTAAATGCTGCAAGATATGATGGAGATAACTATTTTTTTGTTGGAGACGAAGAAAGAAGACAAATCATAAACCCTAAACGTCCCAAAGATGATGGAGTCGTTCAAAACTCTACACAATATAAAATGTTTGTTGAAATTCTCCAAAGCAAAAAACAGGGGGAATTCTTAAGTTACTTTACAACTAAACCTGGTTCAGAGGGTGATTTTCCTAAATTAACTTACTTGCGTACAATACCTGAATGGAACTGGTATGTTGGTACTGGCATATATATAGACGATGTAGATAGGCAAAAAAGAAAGAATTTCATTGTTGAAGGATCTATCTGCATTATATTAGCCGTTCTTTTAACAGGGGGAGGACTAATTTTAGCAAATTTTATCTCTATTCCACTCACTAAACTCACAAGTATGTTAAATCAATCGTCTAATGACATGGAACAAAAATCACAATATTTAACTTTAATGAGTGAAAATGTTGGAAAATCTTCAAAAGCACAAGCAAATTCTATCCAAGAAACCGCTGCAGCTATAGAAGAGGTAACAAGTATGATTGCTAGAACTTCAACACTTACACATAATTCAGAAGAATTATCTAAAACCATTAGTCAACAAACAGAAGAAGGCAACCAAGCTGTAAATGATATGGTTTCTTCTATGGCCGCCATTCAAGAGGCAAGTCAAAAACTTTCAGAAATTGAAGAGATCATTATTCAAATTGAAAATAAAGCAATGGTTATTAATGATATTGTTTCAAAAACTGAACTTTTATCGCTCAATGCTTCTATAGAATCAGCAAGAGCTGGTGAATACGGAAAAGGTTTTGCCGTTGTTGCTGAAGAAGTAGGGAACTTAGCAAAAACAAGTGGCAAGTCATCAAATGAAATAAGGGAACTCCTAGACAAAAGCAGAGTTAATGTAAAAAATATTCTTGAATTAACTGTAAGCCGTGTTGCAGAAGGGCAAAATAGAACACAAGTAGTATCAAGCATTTTTAACAAAATAATTCATGATGTAAATGAAATTCAGACTCAAATGACACAAATCACTGAAGCCACAAAGGAACAAGAAATTGGTGTGAAACATATTTCTGAAGCCATGTCTAAAATTGATCAATCCGCAATTAAAAACCAAGAAAGCGCTGATAAATCTATTGAGGCTTCTAAAAGCATTCTTATCTTAAGTGAAGATTTAAAAGATATCACTAAAAAGACTAAAAATATCGTATTTGGAGAAAAAATTGCTTAAAGTAAAATTCTTAACTTTATTTTTTTGTATTTTTCTTTTTCCGAAAGCAGCTTTTGCTACTGATGATGAAGTTGGAAAAATTGAAAATATTGTAGGAAAAGCTGAATTTATAGTTGGCAAAGAAATGGTGCCTGTTAAAAGAGGCGATCTTATACATCCAACAGATGTGATAAAAACTGGAGAAAATACGATTGTTAAAATTCTTTTTTATGATGGTGCAGATATAATTCTCTATGAAAAATCTGAATTAAAAATAAAAGAATATACTGTTAATTTAGAAAGTGAGAAAAAAAGTTTAAAAGGTGTTTTTGAAGATATTAAAGGAAAAATACGTTTCTTTGTCAAACCTGACAAAACTGTCCAAAATGATGTAAAATACAAAACAAATAATGCAGTAATGGGAGTGCGTGGTACGGGTGGGTTTATTGTTGCGCCAGAAACGGGAGAAACACAATTAGTAGTTACTACTGGGAAAGTTGAACTCAGTAACCCAGCACAACCTGATATTATTCAGGAAGTAAGTGAAAATCAATGGGGAAAAATAGTTGGAAATGAACCTCCACCTCCACCAGAACCTGTAACTCCAGAACTCATACAATCATTAAAAGTAGAAATTCCAGAAGGATTTGAAAATCCTCCTCCTTTAGAAGATGAGAATCAGCAAGAACAAAAAGATGAAAAAAGTAAACAACAAGGTAATATCGTTCCACCACCAGTGGTGCCACCAGTGAAAGAAGCTGCAGCTAAGAATAAAAATGATGACGCAGATGATGATACAGAGTATTTTAGAATAGGCCCCACTTTCAGTGCCGGTATGTTCAATTTCTTTTCATTTGGACTTGAATCAAGGTTATTCCATTTTCTTGGTTTAAGCGCAAACATAGGTGGGATACAAAATTTTAATTTAAAAAATTATCCTCAACTTTCAGATAGAATAGATAATAATAACAATAATACTCCAATTCAAAGTACACAAGCAGATATTTCCCATTTTGAAGTTAGAGCTGTTATTTATCCTTTTTTTGGTTCATTTTTTATTGGTGCAGCATATGGAAACAGAAAAGTTGATGCAAGGATAGATGCATGTGAATACATTTCAAATTTTGGCGGAACTTGTATACCTTTAAGAGCCTATTTAAAAATTAATACTACTTATGTTACGCCACAGTTTGGTTGGTTATTCGTAAGTAAAAGTGGGTTAAGCATAGGTACCGAACTTGGCGTACAAATTCCAGTACAATCAGGATCTGAAGACTTTAATGCGCAGGTTCTCGCTACAGACCAAAATCAAATCAATGCGGTTTATAATTCATATGCTTTTTATGATTTTCAACGGCAAGTAAGAGATAACATAGGTGATTATTTTAGAAGTAAAACTTTGCCATTTTGGAATATTATTAAAATCGGTTGGCTTTTTTAAAAAAATTTACTTGTAGATAAATCTTAATCCATTAACTTCATTATTAGAGTCATCACTGTAAGAAACAGACTCTTGTTTAAATTTTTGTTGCCCTTTAACATTTTTAAAGCCGTATTTTGCAAATGTTTGAGGAGAAGGTAATAAGAATTCATAAAAATTTCCATCATTCAATCCTTTATCATTTTGAAAACTTAAATCAAAAAATTCTTGTTTTATACCAAGAGTATTAAAATAATTATGATCTGAAACCATTGCATTAAAAAGAGAATTTGAAAATATTGTATATGAATCCGTGAGATCTTGGTTTGACATATTTCCTATACCATCTGGATACCTTATAGAAGTAAAATCATTCATTGTTTTAATTTTATTATTTGTTTCCTTATAAAGGGATACCATATTCCCGTGAAATCCAACCCAACCATTACGAATTTCTTTTATATTTCCAGCCGTAAATAAATAATTTGCACAGGACGAGGCACAGTAACCATCTACAATTATGTGCAGGCGATAGGATAACAAGATTTTAGCAATCTTTAAAGCTTCTTCAGCATCACCTCCTTCTGAATTTAGATAAAGTCTTTTATCTGTTCTTTTTAACACACGCAGTAAATTTACTTTATCACCTGAAGTTATTTCGCCTGAAAACTTAATAGAACGACTATCTACCCTTGTCCACTCACCTGCTAGAGCAAAACTAGGAATACTTGCCAAAAACCCTAAAACTCCTAATATAAAATTAGTCTTCATTTGTAATGCCTTCCATAGCAAATTAAATATTTTTATATAATTTTAAAAAGAAACAATTATTATTTTCATTTTTTTTAAAATATTGTTAATCCTAAAAATAAGCAATTTCTGTTTGCAATAAATCTTCTACTATTTTGCTATAAAATTCTGCCGTACATTTTATCATAAAAACCGATTTAGAATATTTTTGTAATTCCATTGGTAATGGATGAAAACCAAATTTTTCATAATAAGCTGGATTTATATCAGAAAATAATACAAATGAAGAATAATTATTTAACTCAATATAAGTTTCTGTAACCCCATTTAATAATAAACCGGCATATCCTTTTTTTCTTTCATTCATCTTTGTGCAAACAGTTCCAATACCTATAATTTTTTGGCCTGAATTTAATTGATATTCATAGCACATGAGTGAGGATACTATTTGTTTATTTTGATTTACCAAAACGTAACGAATTCCTTTACGATATTTTTTTGATTCATAACAGGCTTGAATATGTTCTGGTAGAGTTTTTCCTTCACCCCATTCATCAAATCCCATTTCAAATACTTGAGGAAGTTCCTCAGTTTTAGCAATTCTTATTTCTGCATTACTTAATTTTATTGGAAACAATACTATGGGTTGTTCCATGATTTATCCTTTCAATTTACATTGCTTAAAATTTTAAGTAGTCTATAAATAAAACATTTTAAGTTTATAAAGGCCAAAAATGTGCGCTCAATTTCAGGTTGAACAAATAAAGTTTAGAAAATCTTTAGCGATATTTTCATTAGAACTTGGTAACATACATTGGAGAGAGAGAATACTACCACATTTAAAATCACCTGTCATTATAAGTAAGAATAAAAGATTTACGCTGGAACTTTTTAATTTTTCCCTCATTCCTTCTTGGTCCAAAGTAAAAAAACCAAAATTTTCTACTCATAATGCTAGGATTGAAACAGTTTTAACTAAACCAACATGGAAAAAACCATTTTTATTAAATCACTGCCTTGTGCCGATAACAGACTTTATTGAACCAATTTATGAAGGAAAATATGCTGGAAACATGATAAAATTTAGCTTCTCTGAATGTATTTTTGTTCCTGCAATATATGACGAATGGCTTGATCCAACAACAGGTGAAGTGATTGAATCTTTTTCTATTTTAACCACCACTCCAGGTTCATTTATTGAAGAAATAGGCCATGATCGTTCTCCAATTTTTCTTCCGCAAAAGATTGAGTATTTTACTAATTGGTTATCTATTGATAATCGTGATAATAAATATTTTATCAAACTCCTTAATTCGCATGTCGAGCCCCCAATGATGATAAGTATTGATAGAAAATTAAAGAAAAAAGGTTAAAATAATTTTAGATTGGCATTAGTATGAATTTATTTGAACTGAGTAAATACTAATTTAAGGAGTTTTTGTGAAGAGAAAAAAAATTATATATTTTTTAATATCTTTAATAATCAATAAAGCTGCTACACCTATCCAGGCAGAATCTATGAAAGTTTGCTTTGAAGATTTTAAACCTTCTGCTTATTTTATAAATGATAAACCAGCTGGAATTGATGTTGAAATATTAACTGAGATTATGCAAACACAAAATATTGAAGTAAATTATGTTATGAAACCTTGGAACAGTTGCATATATGATTTAGATATGCAAAGAGTAGATGCTGTAATTCCAATGGTATATAGTAAAGAAAGAGATGAAAAATATTCATTAGGTTCATCAATTAGAACTCGGGGTAATTTTCTAGTAGCTTCAAAAAATTTTACAAAAAAAATTAATAGCTTTAAAGATATGGATAAATTATCAGTTCTATTTGGAACTGGATATTCTATTTCTAAAGAGTTTGATGAAGCCTCAAATTTTAATAAAATTAGTGTGACATCTTCAGATTTTGTATATGAGAAAATATTAAATATGGTTTCTTCAATGAGAGTAGATGTCGGTATTATCGATGCACAAATATATCCTATTATCATAAAAAAATTAAATTTAGAAAACAAAGTTAAAATTCTTGATTTTAAATTAACCAAAGAAACTCATGTTGGCTTTACAAAAAATAATAAATTTTTTCCTCTTTATGAAAGAGGTATTAAAAAAGTAGATTTAAATTATTTAGTAAATAAAAAAATCGAAAAATATTTAAAAAATAATTAACTATATCTCTTTTATTGCAAAAATGCATTCTCTTTTTCCCGAAAAACCTACTTTTGGAATTATTTTGAAATTGCATTCTTTTAATTCTTTTTTTAATATTGAACGACTTGCATATGTAGCAAAACAACAATAATTTAGTAAATTTTTTTCTTGTAAAACATTTTTTATAACATTTATTTGCCATAAATCTGGCGTGCTTTTTATACTAAATGCATCAAAAAAAACTCCGCTCACAGGTCTTACCAATTTAGTTTCGTTTGTAAATTTGCTGTTTAAAATAATTTTATTATTAAAAATTAGTTTCTTCATATAATTCATTATATCAATTGCAGCCAGATTATAATAAACTGCCATTTTAGAAACAATATCCTTATAAGTATCTTCAAATAATACAGGAACTGCTTTCCCTAGAAAAAAATCTTTAAAAAAACAAATTAAATTTTTATTACTCTCAAAAGATTGTATGCAAAAATCTTCATTGTCAAGAATTGACTTTTTCCTAGCTAAAAGCTGAGATACTACCATAATTTCAATATAACCCAAACCTAATCCAATTGATAATAATGAAATTTTTTCCTGTTTATCAAGGAGAAAGGATACTACAGGAGAATAAACATAGAGAGTTTCAGAAAATGCACCTTGTAAGCTATGCATTAACTCAGATATATTTTCTGCTTCCTGTAAAGAAATACTTATTGAATGATCTATAGTTTTGAAGAAATTTACAGAAAACTCTACTGAATTAGAAAAATGAGCAAATAGTGACATGGCTTATATTACTTTTTATTATGAATTCATTTTAGGGTCAAATGCTTCCCTTAAAGCTTGTCCAATTAAACTAATTGAAACTAAAATACATAAAATTGTTAGCACTGGAGAGATTAAAAGCCAAGGAGCATTTTGAATATTATCTTTTCCTTGTGCCATTAATTCTCCCAAACTTGGAGTAGGCGGAGGTAAACCGAAGCCTAAATAATCAAGTGCTGCAAGTAAAGAAACGCCACCTTCAATTGCAAAAGGACTTAAAGTTATTAACGGAGTTAATGAATTTGGTAAAATATGTTTCACAAGTATTTTTAAATTCGAAGCCCCTAAAGCTTTTGCTGCCTCACAAAATTCCCTTGTTTTTATAGTTAGAACTGCAGCTCTAATTTGACTAGCAATTCCCATCCAACCAAAAATTAATACAAGAAATAAAATAATCCAAAATGATTGACTTTTTGTTACTGCAGTTACTAATATCACCATGGTAAGCATTGGTATAATTGAAGATAATTCTTTTAATCTTTCTAAAATAAAATCAAAAATCCCCAAAAAATACCCTTGCATTGAGCCAATAAAGGCTCCTATAATATATGATATTAGCCATAGACTTATTCCAAAACTTAAAGACAGTCTACTTCCATAAAGAAGCCTTGAAAAAATATCTCTGCCTAAATTATCTGTTCCAAGCAAATGTTCTTTCGAAGGTTTTGCTAAGATTAAATCAGTTTGTGTCTCAGGGTGCCACTTTATGATTGGTTTAATGCTCCAATGCAAGTTTTTATTTATCCTATCATCTTCTTCAAGTTTTTGATAATCAACAATAAATGCATCAGTTAAGGTATAATCGCTAGGAGTGTAATTTATTAAAGCTGGAAAATAAAACTTTAATTCATTTGTACTATTTAACTTTCTGAGTAAAAATATGGGTTGATCATTTGCAATAAAATTTGCCGAAATAGCTGAAAAAAATATAAAAGCAAATAAAACCAATCCAAACTTTGCTTTTTTTTGAGAAAGAAAATGTTTAATTTTTCGGCTTGTATTTTTTTCCATAACACCTTTAATTTCAAGAATATTCTATTCTAGGATCAATTAAAAAATAAACAACATCATTCAGTATTTGTCCAAATAAAATTGCAAGAGACTGTAATACAACTATAGCCATTACAACATTAAAATCGCGGGATGCTAGCGATTGAAGACTTAAAGTACCAAGACCAGGGATGCCAAAAATAGGTTCGATAATAATGGAACCTCCCAAAAAACTCCCTAAAATAGCACCAAATCCAACTAGTAAAGGTAACAGAGCATTTCGAAGAGCATGTTTGAAAATTACAATATTTTCACTTAATCCTTTTGCTCTTGCAGTTCTAATGTAATCTGAACGTATCACTTCTAACATGCTATTTTTTTGTAATATTGCAAAGATAGTAAAATTCCCAATTACTGAAGCTAATACAGGAAGAAACATATGTTTACTTAGATCAAAAAACTTTCCTACAAAATTTAATTCATCATAGTTATCAGAATGCCAACCACCTAATGGAAAAATAGCGCCAAAAGGTAAAAATCTATCGGTACAAAAAATAAGTAAAAATATTACAGCAAATACTAAAGTAGGAATACTATAAGAAATAAACAACATAATAGTTGAAATAGAATCAAATTTACTGCCATCTTTTAACGCCATTAACACACCTAATGGAATGGCTATAAAATAAGTTAAAAAAAATCCTGGTATTCCAAAAGAAAGAGAAATAGGTAAGCGTTCAATGATTTGTTGCATTGCCGGCTCTCTAGTCGTAATTGAATCTCCAAAATTTAAAGTTAAAATATTTTTTATCCAAATTGCATACCTCGTTAAAACGGGTTTATCTAACCCGTATTGTATTTCTAATTCTTTTGTAAGTTTTTTAATTTCTTCAGGTCCCAGATTTCCAGATTTTGTACCACCACCTTCTCCACCAAGACCTCTTATTCGTGCTAATGCCTCTTGAACCGGACCACCTGGTAAATAGTTTTGAATACAAAAATATGTAAATGTCATTAAAAAAAACATTGGAATGACAGCTAAAAAACGTCTTATAAAATATTTCCGCATAACTACCTTTTACTTTACTAAGTAAAATAAATCACTTGCCGCACCTGATTCATAATTTGCAATCCAGCGTGATGAATATATTTTACTATTTAAACCTTCTAAGACATAATTTACTTCTGCGATAAAAGTATAAGGCTGATCATGATAAATAATTCTATTAATTTCTTGCATTATTTTTTGTCTTTTTGCAGAATTAAATTCAATATTTGCTTTTTTTATTAATTCGTCAACTTTTGGATTACTATAACTTACAAAATTTGACCCTTCATTCGATTCGGACTCAGAATCCCAAATTTGTTTTGCATTTGGAAATAAGGAACCAGTCCAAGCTAAAATAACAGCTTCAAACTTTCTTTTATTAATAAGATCGAGAAAAGTATTCCACTCATATGATCGGATATTTACTTTAATTCCTACTGATTTAAAATTCTCTTTAACAATTTCTGCAATTTTTTGTCGCGTTGTATTATTACTATTAATATCTAAATTAAACTCAAATTTCTCAATTTTTCCATTTATATTTCTTGTTAAAATTCCTGAACCATCATTTTTCCAACCAGCTTCTTTTAACAATGAAATTGCTTTCTCTTTATTAAAAGAAATGATATTTTGTTTACTTCTCAGTTCGGGAGCAGAATTTTCTGTAAAAGAACCAAATGGTGAAGTACTTTGTGTATAAAGATTAAAAAAAATCTTTTCCAATATTTTGTTATAATCGACTAAATAAGATAGAGCTGTTCTAGTCTTTACATCACTGAATAATGAATTTTTTAAATTCCAAGCAATATAGTTATAAGGCTTTGGAAATTTATTTTTTACTTTCAAAGACCATATTGGTTTTTCATTTTGTTTTGTTCCAAATTTATTTTTATCGATATTTGTAACTTTATTATGCCATTGCTCTGCAGTAAATGAAATTTGATCGACATCACCTTTCAAAAATTTTTCATATGTAAGATTAGGATCTGGAATAATATCTAAAATAATTTCATCAGGGTTAAATCTATTTTTAAAATGCGGTAAATCTTTTGCCCACCAATTTTTATTTCTTTTAAAAATAATTTTTTGCGAACGGAGAAATTTATCAAATATATAGGCTGCATTGCCAACTGGATTCATAATTCCTTTATCTAAATTAAAATCTTTTGTATTTTCAAATTGTTTTTTCTGGATAGGAGTAAAGGAAGCTAAAACATTTAAAGTATCGAATCGTGGTTCTGATATTGAAAAAACAAAACTTTGTTTATCTATTATTTTTAAAGTTACACCTTCAAAAAAAGATCTTAAAGCTGCTGCGTGAGTTTTTGTATCCATTAATGTATCAAATGAAAATTTAATATCATCAGTTGTTACAGAACTTCCATCTTGCCATTTGGCACTTTCATAAAGAGTAAAAGTATAGTTTTTCTTATCAGCAGAAACTTTAAAATCTTTTGCAAGATTAGGAATAAACTCTAAAGTTTCAGGATCAATGCTAAATAAAGAAAGCCAAAGATATCCTTCTACTGCAGAAGAAGCAGTATCATCACTGAGAAGAGGATTCATTACCTTTGGATCACTACTAATAGGAAAATGTAAAACTCCCCCTTTTTTTGCAGGAGGCATAGTTTCATAGTAGTTTGTTTTCTTCTGGTAAGAATATTCAGCGGAAGAATGAGCAGAGGAAAAAAAGCAAATATTGAGTAGGAAAGATAAAATTAGGGTTATAAATCTCATTGCTAAGCCCTCCCAATATAATTCTTAAAATGAATCTTCAAATCATTTTCTTTAACTATCTTGTCTCAATTTTAGACATAAAAAAAGAGACTTAAACTAAAATTTAAGTCTCTCTTGAAATAATGATCAATAAGAATTTAGTTACGTTTGACTTTGCTATTCTCATTGGAATTTAGAGCGTAATTGGACTTGTTTTGATAATAAGCCAATTGTGTTGTAAGAGCAGGAGTTTTCATTCCTAATTTTTTAATACCATCTGCATTTGGTGGAAGATAAGTAATAGGATTATAAGCAACTCCACCCACTCTAGTTTCATAATGCAAATTAGCACCAGTTACATAGCCAGATTTCCCTACATATCCAATAACTTGTTCGCGACGAACAAATTGGCCATTACGAACAACATACTTTACCATATGTGCATAAAGAGTTTCATGTTCATTATCATGGCCAATTATTACGGATTCACCATACCCACGTTTACTTCCAGCAAACAGCACAACACCATCTGCCGAAGCTTGAATTGGAGTTCCAACTGGTGCACTAATATCAATACCAGAATGCATTCTAGTACGATTTACTATTTTTACTTTTGCTTTAACTTTTGCATTACGAACTTTTCTAACCTTTGTAGCTAAACTTCTCATACCAAAGGCACTTGAAAATGTTCCTACAGTAGGCCAAATGAGCTCTCCAAACTTTCCAGTCTTAGCATCCATAGAAATGAGCGTAGAATCATTTAAATGCTCATCATCCAACTCTGGAAAATCTTCATCATTCTTTACTATATTGTTAAGATGCTCTTGTTGTGCTCCGGTAAAACCAAAAAAGTTTCGTTCAGCCATTTCTTGGCGGTGAATGAAAGCAGGATCTAGCACGACAGTTTCTTTTAATTCAGCAGCAGATCCCTTTAAAACTAAGTTTTGATTGGAACTATTAGAGCGTGAATTAAGACATCCCGTTAAGGCAATAGTAAGAGGAATGAAGACTGCAAAAGACAATTTTTTCTTTAATCTTTCCAATTTCAACATTCATCTCTCTCCAAGGTTTAAGAAGCGGTCTTGACAGTATATTAAATATATCACTTTTTCAAGCTGCCTAAAATTTGGGACTAGGATTCAGTCTATCGTATTTAAAATTGCAAAAATTAATAACCTGTCAAAATCATGACTTTTTGTACGCTTTCGAGCATCATTTCTTTGGTTGGCATTTCTATTCTTTGCAGCACTTCACCCTGGTTTCCAATAACCCAAACACTTGGTATTTTAGGATTTTTTAGTGCATCAAGAAAGTTTCTGGAAGCAAATTCGTTTAAAAATTGAGGATTGTATTTTTTTCGCCAAATATTTACTGCTTCAACAGAATCATTCGAAAAAAGCCCTATCACTCCAACCTTTCTTTGGGAAAAGGTTTTAAAATTTTTATTCATAATATCAGTAATTTCAGCAGATCTAGGGTTCCATGTTGCAAGTATTAACACGTACCAAAAGTGCATTTTTGCTACATTTACTTCAGATTCTCCTTCAACAGTGGGTTCTTTTGCATAAGAAATTGTAGGGAATTCCAAATGCCTAGGTAGAGGGGGAATATATACAGGAGTTTGCGGAGCACCTCCAGGAGTATTGTTTGAAGGAGGCGGTGATTTTTTATCATCAGCGGCAAAAATACTTAGTGGAATGAGTATCAGTTGCATTAACCATGTTTTTAGAATGAATTTAAAATATTGAAATAAATTGTTAAAATTTTTTTGAAGAATCAATTCCCCCTCCTTTCTTTTTTCAAAAAATACTGCCAAATATAGAATAACCATTCTAGACATTGAGTTGTAACGTCTAGAATTTGTCGTTTTGGAGGATGTTGCTTGAAAGAGATCCAAAATCAACTTGCAAATAAAGGCTTAACTGAGAACTATTTATCTTCCATCAATTCTCCTTGGAACATTCCCTGGCAAGAATTTGAGGTGATCCTTGGAATAAAAAATTCCTATTCTCAACGCAATTTAAATTTTCAAACCATAGCACAGGCTGAAGTCTTTTTAAAAAATTGTGGTTTTGATCTGGCAAATCAATTACATATAAAACAGTTTGAACAGTTTTTTGGGGAATCTATTTTTTTTATCCGACACGTTTTATTTACAGAGCAAGAACGTGAAAAATTTGTTGTACCCTCACAAATTATTCATATCACAAACCCATGTGAACTTTTAATAAATGCAAGTTCATTTGATCCAAGGAAAAGATATCTCAGACTTTGGTGTTGTTCCATTTTAAAAGTAATGTATGCCATTTCTAATTTGCAATTTAGCGGTAGACTTCATATTATTGACGACGCGCGAGAACAAATCTTTAAAAGAATCAAGAACATCCTGCAACCATCACATCACTCTTCGCACTCTGAACCAATTATATGCCAATTTAAAAATGCTGTAATCCATTTGAATAAAGTAGAATGGAAAGAAGCAAAAACAAGGACAAGCATAGTTTTAAAATTATTACACAAGCCAGATAGTATCGTTGATGATGTATTTGACTATTTAGGAGTGCGTTTTGTCGTACAAAACTCAAACGAAATTCCATTGCTACTAAAGTTATTAATTGAAGCTGATATTATTATACCACATCAAGTAGTTTCAATTAGAACTCGTAATTCATTACTTAATATCCGTCATCCTAAAAAAATATTTAGTTTTTTAAAAGATTTAAATTCTTGTGGTACTTTAACTGATCTTGAGTTTGAAAATATGTGTAAAAATATGTCTTGGTCTGCACAAACGAACGATGATAACAACAAGCGTTCAAATACGTTTAGCAGTCAACATTATCGCTCTCTTCAATTTACAGTAAGACACCTTGTTAGAACACCAAATCCCGCTTATCTTGTGCTAGAATCAATGACAAATCAACTGAGAAGATATACTGGAATTTTGCGGCAAGAACCTTGGATGGAAAGTGTTATTCCACAATATTTTGCTCACTATTTTCCTATTGAAATTCAGATGATGGATCAAGAAAGCTATGAAATGGCAAAATTTGGCCCTGCTTCACATGAACAATATAAAGCAAATCAGTTAAAAGCTGTAAGAGAAAGAGTTTTAAGTAACTTATTGACTTTTAGTTCTGAAAAATTAACGACACAGGATATTTAGCAAAGGATGATAGAACATGAACTCAGCAGAACTTGATAACTGGCTTGATATAGCTGGATTAATGCCTCCTTTACCAAGTGAAGCTGCTAAAAAATTAAAAGATAAATTAGGAATAAATCTATCAAGTTCACATACATTTCTTCCAAATATATTAACAAGAAGAGAATTTGATTCAGATGTTTTACCTGTCTTAAATTATACTTTACCGAAAGAAATGGTAGATTTTATAAGTAATAGAGTTGAAAAAACATTTGAACTCAGAAACAAGTTAAAAATGTTAAAAAATAGAATAGTTGAAATTGTAGGTGAGGGAAATTTTTCTGCTCTTTGGTTAGATAGAGAGGCTTTTTCTGCAGATAGTATGGAACATAGAGCTCTCATGACAGAAGCAGTTGTGCATATTTACTCAAGTAAAGCATTACAAGAAATTGTAACTTTATTTAGTAAACAGGACATTCCTATGATCCCATATGGTGAAGGTGGTGGCTATAATATGGGAGTCACGCCAATGGCCCCCGCAGTTACGATAAGCGTCAGGGGAATTGATCATATTTCTGAGATAAAACCTAGTAGGAAAAATAATGGAAAATATGAAATATCTGTTGGTGCTGGTGTGCCATTTAAAGATTTAGTGCAATATTTAATGAAACGCGGTTATGTTTTGCGCTGTGATCCAAACACTCCACGCGCTGCAACTGGTGGAATAGCGGCTACAGGCAGTAATGGCGGGAGAAAAGCATTTGAAGTTATTTTAAGTGGTAGAGCTGTTACACATGAAGGATTAGCTGTGTTGTTCGCCACGAGTGAATATGAAGCTAATTGTATTAACAATGAGCCTTTTTTATTAGCAAGAAAATTCTTTAGTATTGAAGATGTTTCTTTATTTGAAAAAACACTTGATGAAGTAAAAAAGAAAAGAAGAATAGCTTGCCCAACTCCCAATGCCCAAGGAATTGTTGTTCCATTACAAGGGATGAAAGCAAATGCAAATATGCTTGCACAAGCTGCATCTGAAAATAAAACATTAGTTGATACTATGGCTGATTTACCTCCACTACCTATATCTGCATTTGTTGGGGCTGAAGGTACTACTGGATTTATCTATGAAGTTACATTTGAAATTGAAAAACCTTTGGAATGGCTTCAAGCTTCGAGATGGCATTTTACAAGTGTTGATGCAGCTATGGCTGCTACAAGAGAAATCAAAAAATTAAACAAAGATAATCAACCCGAATATTTTGAATTTATTTCCGGACAAAGTATTCGTCGTTACTTAATTCAAGATTTTCCCTCTGTATTTACTAATGAAACAGAGGCAGTAATCATTCTTGCTGTTGAAGGCGAAACAGAAAGAAAATGCCAAGAAAAACATTCTTTAAATGAAGAAACAATATTCCAAACATTAGCTAAACTTGAATACAATAAATCTGAAGTAATAATAAAATTAGAAAAAACTAATATTCTAAATCAAAATAAAAATATTGAAGAATTTGAAATATTAAGAAAACCTAGAGAGGAATTACCAAAAAAACTACGCACAAAATGTAAAACTGATATGGAAATTCGAACAGAATATTTAGGAGAAGTATTAAAAATAGTTGATAAAACTTCACCTAAAAGTATGTCAGAGAAAAAGCAAGATGTTCTATTTGGACATTTAACTCCAAATCATACTGCAATTATTCACTGGAATATTGGTGGATTTGATCTCTATGATGAAGAACAGGCCGACATTGCTTGGGATTATTTAGAAAGTGTGATTGGAAAGGCGCAAAATCTTGCACCAAAAAGTGATAAAAATGGAAGTGCACGTTTTACTGGAGAACATGGTGTTGCTGGAAAAGCTCCATTCTTATGGCTAAATTATATCCCAGCAGACGATTTTTTAAGAATGTGTAAAGTTAAAGATTTATTAGATCCAAAAGGTCTTTATAATCCTGATACATTATTTTTAAGAACGAGCCATTCCAGAGCTCTTCGTGCAAGATTATTAAATACAAGTGCTAAATATATAAAAGAATCATTAGAAAAATCTAATGCACTAAAAAAAGGTAACAAAGATACTCTTGAATTTGAAGAACACTTATTAATAGCAGAAAATTTTGCTGTTGCTGAAGGACAAAAATGTACTCGTTGCAATAGTTGTAAAGTTTGTCCAGTAATTGATGCCGAGCATGAACTTGAAAGAGAAAAGAAAAGAAATTCAAAAAATTCTGTTTTACCTAGTAAACGTAATATTCTTATGTTTATGGAAAAAATAACTCATATAAGAAGAACAGCTGAACAAAGTAACGATCCGCATTTAGTCAATAAAATATTTCAAACAACTTCACTAATGATGAAGGAAAGTGCAGAGTTACTTAAAAAATGTTTTTACTGCAGGCGCTGCGATAAAGCTTGCCCTGTTGATATTGAAATTCACCCTCTCATGCGAGCCTATCAAACCATGGGCAAACTTCCATCGATGGGATCTAAACTGTGGGGTTTTTTATATGAACGTTTAATGGGTGAAGATATTTTTAAATCAGCTACATATCGTATAATTGCATTTTTTACTTTATTGGGAGCTCCATTCCTTGCATTTTTAAGAAAAATAAAAATAATTCCGGATTGGATAAAAACATATACAGTACCACCAACTTTATCTTTAGCGCATTATCATGCCCATGAACATGGAATTAAAATTCAACCGACAGATAACTTTGTTCTCATTAAAAATGATCAAAGTAATGAAAATTTTATTGCTCAAAGTACTCATCAACCTGATAAAGTATTCATCCGTTATCGTGGATGTATGGATACGTTTGGCAATCCAGCAGCCACTGAGGGGGTTGATGAATATTTTAAAAATATATTGAATGCTCGAATAGTAGACCTAGAAAAAAAGATGTGCTGTGGTTTTCCTTTTGAAGCAGATGGTTTACATGAACGTGCCAAACAGGCACAAATAATGAGTCTAATAGAAATTGCCAAATGTATTTCTCGTCTCGTCCTTGAATGTCACTCAGCTATGCAAGAAATTCCAAAATTTATTTTATTTTCTAATTGTCCTACTTGTTGCGAAGCCATTAAAGAAATGCGCAATTTATTAAAAAATGAAGCCACTACCGAATATGTTCGTTTAAAAGCAAATATCACAGAAGATTTTGATATGCGATTAATTGATTTTGACACAATGGACACTGCTGAATTGGCAATGTCAATAATAAAGAAAATACCAGAATTTCAAGAAGCTAAAAAAGCTAAGAAAACCGTTGGCCTTAAAGTACCATGTCATAACACCAAATCAGCAACAGCAGCGCAATTAGAATTGCTTAACTTATATTTTACTGGTGTTGCTGCCTATGACAGATGCTGCGGATTATCGGGTACAGGACGCTTAAAGCATCCAAAAATTGGAACTAAAATTTCTGAAAAATTATTTGAACAAATACGTGAACAACCTGCTGAAATTGTTGTTAGTGGATGCCCTAGCTGCAGAGATGGTGTGAAAATGCAAAAAGAAATTCTTGCTGCTAAAAAAGATGAAATTGCAAATTTTGAAGTTTCAGGAATTTTTCAAGAAATAATGAAGACAGTGAAATCTTAAAAAATATATCATGCACTAACAGAAATTTTATTTTTTGCAGATGCATCCTTTTCATTTGAAGATAATTTTCTGTATTTAAAAGAAAAATAATAACTTAATAGGAAAAATAAAATAAGCAAATTAGTACTATAAAACATTAAATTTTTTATTTCTTTTATATCATTCAGAAATGAAATAAAAAGCCCAGAAAAAGGAACTGAAATTTGATTAATAGCAAGTAAACAGCCAGTTATCTTTCCTAGCATAGAAACTTCTACTAAAGTTTTTCTTAAAATTCTTGCAAATAGAGAATTTACCAATGTAAAAGCAATAATTAAACCATAAAAAGTTACAAATGAGAAAAATCCAGTTGAGAATACACAAATATATGAGGATAAGATTATACCAAATGCACCGATTATTGAAAAATAAAATACTTTTTTTTCATCAATAAAATGTGAAGTAATTATCATTGATAATGCACCAAAACTTCCAGCAACAATGTTTAACAGTCCAAATTCAGCATCAGATTTAAGATATAAAATTTTTACTAAGGGAGCACCTGCAGCTTCAACAATACTAATAATAAAATTTATAAGACTTGCTTGCAATGCAAAGAAAAGTAGGATTGGAAATTTTTTAAAAATAAGTAACGTATTTTTAAAACTAATTAAGAACGATTCATGATTTTTATTGATCATTAATCTGTCTGTGTCATCTCGCCATTTCTGATTTAATGTATTTATTAAATTGTATAAGTAAAAAATTGGGACAATTAATAAAAAATATTTTATTGGTAAATATGTAACTAAAAATATTGCTATTGCAGGACCTACTAACATAGAAACTTGATCACACATATTTAAATATGATACAACTTTTGTATATCTTTTTAATTCAATATTTTTCATAAGTAACACATCAGCCGCAATTGCTGTTTGTGACGTTCCCAATGAACTTATTGCTCCTAAAATACCGATTACAACTGCTATGCTATAATGAGTTGTGGATAAAATTATAAAAGCAATAAAACAAGCAACTATTTTCACTAAATCAATAAAAATCAATGATTTTTTAGACCCAAATTTATCGGTTAAATATCCACCAAAAGGAAGAAACAAAACACGCGGCAACCATTCAATAAAATAGGCCAGCCCTGCTGCAGAAATATTATTTGTAGTGTTAAACACAATCAATGGCAAAGCAAATAACAAAATATGATCAGCTACAAAAACTAGAAATATACTAAATATAAATTTAATTTCTCTCAACTTAAACCTCTTTTTTATGGTTTAATGTTACTTTATATTTTTTTCCTGAAGCAGGATCTGTATAGAGTCTTGATATAGGTGTTGCATAGTAATCACTACTCTTAAGTGTATTAATAAATTTTTTCTGCTCTTCAGCTTGTTTCTGATAGAATTGAATATCTGCTAATATTTTATTTGGTTTTAATATTGGATAATTATAATTAGAAAGAGGCCAATCGATAACATCATTTTTTGGAATGTAATTCCCTTTTGAATTTAACAGTAATCTTGGACGATTAACTGTAAATATATTTTCCAAATTTTTAAAAGCATGAGCAACCCCCGGTGGTATAATTAAATATCTAATTGGTGAAGGTTTAAAATGTAATTCAACCTTATTATGCAAGGTAGGAGAGCCCTCTCTACAATCAACTAAAACCAATTCTACAGTTTGCTCTTTATTCCCTAAAAATGTTAATCTATCTTCCTGTCCTAAATGAATTCCGTAAGAATCATGAGCATAATATACTTCACCATGATCAACTATATAAAAGGGTGATTCATCTAATAAAGGAACTATACCACTTTCATTTCCTGTACTTCTGTAGATAAAGCTTTTATACCAGCAAAAAAAGTACTTCCATTTTGAGAATTTCTTTTAGGTCCAAATTTTTCAATTAAAACTCTGAAATCTAATTGAAGATTTGATTCAATATTTCCTTCATACAAATCTGACAATTTTATTCCAGCATACATAGTAATTTCTCCATATTTTTATTACTTATGAAAATAGAATATTCTACTGTAAAAAGATTAATCTCATCGAAAAGTTATCCCCTAATTTATTTTTTGTCAATTAGTTTTTATTATCCTATAAAATATGTAATTACTGTATGAATTATAAAAAAATTGATAATTAACTCCTCAGAAAATCAGCTAAAACAATTTTAGTTTATAATGTTAGAGGTTTGCATTTGCATAAAATTAACTTAGCTTGTCCAATGGAAACTGAAATTCACCCATTCATGAGAGCCTATCAGACAATCGGTAAACTTCCATCAATGGGCTCAAAATTATGAGGCTTTTTATATAAGCGATTAATATTGGAACTAAAATTTCTGAAAAATTATTTGAACAAATACGAGAACAACCTGCTGAAATTGTTGTTAGTGGATGCCCTAGTTGCAGAGATGGTGTGAAAATGCAAAAAGAAATTCTTGCTGCTAAAAAAGATGAAATTACAAATTTTGAAGTTTCAGGAATTTTTCAAGAAATAATGAAGACAGTGAAATCTTAAAAACATAAATTATGCACTAACAGAAATTTTATTTTTTGCAGATTTATCCTTTTCATTTGAAGATAATTTTCTGTATTTAAAAGAAAAATAATAACTTAATAGGAAAAATAAAATAAGCAAATTAGTACTATAAAACATTAAATTTTTTATTTCTTTTATATCATTCAGAAATGAAATAAAAAGCCCAGAAAAAGGAACTGAAATTTGATTAATAGCAAGTAAACAGCCAGTTATCTTTCCTAGCATAGAAACTTCTACTAAAGTTTTTCTTAAAATTCTTGCAAATAGAGAATTTACCAATGTAAAAGCAATAATTAAACCATAAAAAGCAACAAATGAATAAAATCCAGCTGTGAATACAGAAATATTTAGTTAATAAAAATTAATTTATTACTATTTTTTGATTGGATGTAGCTTCTACTAAAAGAAAGCAACATGAAAAGTAATGGTTCATAGCCCAAAGTATCTGTCAAAATCATAATAATTTTATTGGGTGGTTAATTAGATGCAAATATTAGCAAATTTTTGTAAATTTTATAAAATGGTTATCTATTTTTACTAAAAATTTTATAATATTCGTTTTTTTTTAAAAAATTTTTATGAATTACAATACTCATTGTTTTTTTTTTAAATATTAAGTAGAGAAAAATATTTGATAATGAATATCATTATCAAATAAAACAAAATTATATAAATTTTTTAAAAATTTCTAAAAAGAAGAACTCATCATATTTTTTGCAAATATGGTGGACATTTCTAATATCAAAAGGAATAATTATGAAACTTTTTCCGTTAAATAATATTTTTTCAGTTTCTTTCTTGTCTATAATTTTTTTTAATGTAGGGTGCCATAAAAATAAACAAATATTAGAAGAGAATGTATCAGATAAAAATTCAATACTTTCAAAAAATTTAATTAGTTTTAATGAAGACATATTCTCTGAAAGTGAAGAAGAAAATTTAATAAATCAAGACCAATCAGAACTAGAGCAACAAAAAATAATAGATTTTCACATTAAATATGATGAATATAATATTGAATTAAAAAAAGATCAACAAAACAATTTTTGGGATTTATATGCAACAATTTATGTAGATCAAAAAATTCACTATATTAACCTATCAAAAAAATCTTTAGAAGAATTAGAAAGCAGGCTTAATGAAGAGATCATAACAAAAAAGTCAGATGATATTGTGCAACTTGAAAATGATTTTGATATTAAAATTGATTATAGAAGCAGTAATAGAATATTAGTAACGGATAATGCCACTGGAAAATTTGATATCTATAAAAATATTGATGATATAAAAACTGTTTTTAATGGCAATTCTTTTATTATGAAAAAAGCAAAAACAGTAAAATTTTTGCTGAGAAAGATAAGAGGAAAAGATTCACATAATAATGTTTTAAGTTTAAAAACAGATATAAAAAGTAGAGCTCTTGTGATAGATGGAGCTGATGATCTTGCTTTTGCTTTAGAAAATTCAGGTTTGCCAAAATATATAGAATTAACATTAAAATCAAATATATATATGTTATTTGGAGGCGCTGTTTTTATAGGATATGAAGGAGCGAATCAAGAATTTCATGATGTAAGACAAGAATATATTGATAGTTTAGATGATATAAAAAAGATTAGAAAAGAAATTATTAAAAACATTTCATTAGAATTAAATATGAAATCAAATTTAAACGATTCAATTAAAGATGATATATCGAATAATTCTAGTATAGAAAACTTGACAAAGTTATCTTCTGAAAATACCAATTTTAAATTGAAATTTTTAAATAAAATTAATGAATTTTTCAAGACAAATAGAATTCTAAAAGCAAGTGATGTCAATAATTTAATTAAAGAATTGGCTTTAATGATTGAAAAGCAAAACGCAACTATTTCGAGTGCTAATGATAATAAAAATCTTAGCTTAACTAAATTTAAAAAAACTTTTGAAAAATTAAATACCATAGATTCTCTTTCAAAACTTCCAAATACAGAAAGAGAGCTTATTGTAACAAATATTAATGAATTACATAAACTACAAAATAGTTTGAATGATTCACTATCAAAATACTTTGAAACATTTACTATTTTACCAAATATCAAAAGTGGTTTGGCTTATATGTATTATGGCATGCTTGCTTTAGAAGGAAAAACATTAACTGAATTAGTTGCTTTGAAAGCTAAGAATTATAGTAGCGATATATTTAAGCTAGACTCGTTTAAGGATCTTGCTGGAACAATAGGAACATTTGGTAATGTTCTACTAGCTTCTGGGCAGGCACAAATGGTTATTGCTGGACTCTCACAATTTAAAGAAAATATTAGGGAAGTAAAAACTCTAAATGCTTGGTTAGAAGAATTTAAAAATAGCAAATACTGGAATGAAGTAGAAAATTCAAAATTAGATACAACTTCAAAACAAAAAATATTAGCTACAAAAAAAATAATTGAAACATTTTATAAAAGTAACAGAAATTGGATTTTAACCCGCTCTGCTGGAGATACTTTAATTACTGCAGGTCAAGCAATGATGTTTATTTCAAGTCCATTAATAGGTAATGAACCAAATACAGCAATTTTAGGAGCAGGTGCAACAATTTTAGGTGTAACAACTTCGCAAGTTGCAGATCATTATATTGAAAACCATTTCACCTTTGATGAGCCATCTAAAAAATCGTTGGAAGCAAAAATTTCTGATGGTGAATTTGATGATTCTGAAGCAAGTTATACAGAAAAATTAATTGATAGATATGAAAAGCTTGTTGATCTTTCAAGAAAAAAAACGCATATTCGTGTTTGGCAGAAAATATATGATTATATTCTGCAGTATCCTAACATGGATTCTAATACTATAATCAATAATCTTAAAAATAATTGGAAAAATAAAAATTCATCTATAAACAAGTCTAAAGAAATATATTATAAAGAAATATATTTACCTTCATTAGAAGAAATATTTCCAAGAAATAATTCAGAGATATTTACAAGAAATTTAGAATTTATTAATAAATCAAAGCAATTATTAATAAACAACAAAGATTCTCTTTCTTTTATTTCTTTTGTTTCTACTCACTTTAAAGAAATAGATTCGCAAATTCAAAAGAATAAATATACTCCTTCTTCTTTAAAATCAGAAGCCATTTTGTTGGATGTAAATAGTAATACAAATGATATAGTTAAATTAAGAAACATTTTCAACTTTTTTGATCAATTTGAAATAACTCCAGAATTTGATAGAAGAATAGTCAAAAAAATTATATTACGCAATGGTTATTTTTGGTCCCGTGAGAATGAAATTGATTTTAAAAAGAAAATATCAGAAAGATATTTAAAAGAAATATCAGTAAAAACTAATAAACAGCCATGGAATATTCCAAATCCATTGCCAGGTTTTATATCATATTATTTTCCTAAAAAATTAATAAAGTCAGATATGTTAAAAAAACCATTATTTTTCTCTCAAAAAACAAAAAAAATATTTATATTTGATAGAGAGAAATTTATTAATGATTTAAATAGTTATAATGAGTTAGATACCACTAATAAAAAAATTGTTGATGAATTTTCAAGACTTATTTTTGACTTTAACTCTTCAAACTATATTAATAATCAATTTTTAAATAAAATAGTTAAATTCAAACATGCTTTTGGAAAAGAAACTAGAGATGTTTTTCATTTAGCTTATAACGGGATTGCAAAAAATATATTTAAAACAGAATCCTTTAGACCATTAATGGTAGGAGCAAAAGAGCAAGTTGATCAATTTAATGCTCTAAATAATTTAAATTTAAATCCGAAGAAATCAAATTTATCTAAATTTTCAAATTATACTTATAGTGGAATTAAAAAATTCTCTTCTTTTGCAAATAAATATAATGTTTTTATGAATTTTGTTTTAATGCCAAATTCTTTAAATCAAATTAAGGATTCTATCGAGAGCGGGAATGTAAAAAATGCTGTTCTAGATTCATCAAATTTTATTTTTAATCAGACAGATTTAGCTTTAGATTTATTAAGAAATATAGGAATGAAATCTTACTGGTCAAAGCATCCTAAAACGTTTCATAATTTAGGTTCATTACAAGCTGTCCTAAACTTTGCTTCTGCAGCAATAGACATTTATAAAGGAGATGAGCTAATAAAAAACTCTAAATTAGTCGATGATGTAAAAATAAAACAAGATTTATATATAAATGGTTCTTTATCAGTTGCAACGGGAGCAACTTCCCTAGCAACAGGAATTTTTTTACCTATTTCAACGAAGGCTGGTCCAATTGGTTCATCTATAGCATTTTCAATTATGTTTGCACAAGGAACATATAATGCTGTGCGAACTTCACAAAGATTAAGAGAACTTGGTTATACAGAAGCAGAGGTTGTAATGAATTCAATATCAGATTTTTTTGGTACCTATAAAAAAGATATTGATCCTAAATATAATGTAAGGGAAATGGAGTATGCATTTTATAACAAAATTATTCCTAGTATTCTCGAAGAAAATAATAATAAATATTTAAAAAATATAACTTCAAGTGAATTATATTTTTTCAATAAAATTGTTTATCCTGAAATTAGAGTATTTTTGCCTTTTACAGATTACGAAATATCCAGTAACTTTTCATACTTTGATGATGATTATGATTATCCAACAATAACTCCAGGTGAAAAACTGGAATCTCAAATGCATTTATGTCTAACAAATAATATTTATTCTTCAATAGAAGCTTCTGAAAATGAAAAAATGAATTTAAACCGAATTCATAATGAAAATATAAATAGATATCATTCAAAATTAGCTTTAAAAAATACGATTATTAAATCAAAAGAAAGTGAAATATTTACAAAATATGGAAATGACACAATTCCATGTCCTTCAACTGATACATTTTTCCCTATGAAAGAAGTATTTACTAAAATAAATTCAAGTAACGTTCCAGAAAAACGCAAAGCAAACTTATATTTTGTTGGTTTTGGTGATCAAGGAAAACATGGTAATATGATAAGTTCTATTATAGGGGATAAATCTTCTATAAACTTATATAACATTCATCCTTCTTCATATTTACTTCAAATATATGGCGGAGAAAAAGAGGATATTTTTGAATTTTTTGATATTGTTAAAGGAAAAAGTTTTAATTCTACAACAAACGGATTTATAGATGGAAAAGATGGGATAGATACTATTACATTTACTAACTTTAAAAATGATCCTAATTATGAATTAACTATATCTTTAAATGAAGAAAATACTTCAAAAGATTTCCCTAATTTTATAAATATAGAAAATGTCATTGGATCACCTTTAAATGATATTATTCATGGAAACGAAAATGAAAATATTTTGTATGGAATTTCAGGAAATGATAAAATTTATGGTCATCAAGAAAACGATATTATTTACCCTGGAAAAGGACTTGACTATCTAAATGGTGGATCAGGAAAAGATATCTATGTTATTTTAAAAAATGATATAGAAAATGGTAATATTAAAACTATTGATAATTTCGATTCAAAGTTTAGTTTAACTGACAATGAAAGCTTTGATGCTATAATGACGGATATAGAAAATATTAAATCAAAAAAAGATGGTTCTAATTTAATTTTAGGTTATATTGAGAATAAAACCTTTATTGAAGCAATCATAATTAAAAACTATTTTAATGGTGAAAATTATCAACATATATATATTTCAGATCTAAAAGGAAATATTTTTAGTTCTAATCAAAATTCTCTCTATTCAGATGATGTAAATTTAAATTCTTTGGTACCTATTGATACTTTAAAAACAAATAAAGAATATATTAATATGAATGAATTAGCGTTAATTAATTATAAATTTAATAATATAATAGGTTCAAATATTTCAGAAAAAATAATAGGTAATCATGAAGACAATAGTATTTCCGGAAATGGTGGTAACGATATTTTGTATGGAAATTCTGGAAAGGATTTATTATCTGTTTACTTAAATACAAGAATTGAAACCCTGACTTCTTTAAAATATCCCATTCTTAATGGGGGAACTGATTCCGACGTGTATGTTATTAATATGGATAAAGATGCTGAACAAAATAAATATTTTTTAAAAATAGAAAATGAAGATATAAATGAAGACAATGATTTTATCATCATAAATGATCACAATAAAAAAATTACTTCGGTTAAGTTTAGTAAGCAATCAGATCAGAGGAAGATTGAAAATCATTTAAAAATTTCTATTATTGATGATAAAAATAATCAATTTATTGTTTTAATTCATAAATGGTTTGACTCTTCTAAATATAGACATTTAGAAGTTCAAGTTGGAGATTATTTAACCATTGATAGTACGTTATTAGATTTAATAAGAACAAATATTGAGGATAATGAAAATAAATTATCAGATTCTTTTGTCTTTAATATCTATAATAATGAATTTAAATCTATTAAAATTTTAAACCATTCTTTCAATGTATTTGATTCCAATAGAATGGATATAGAACAGAAAGAAATTGATTTTTCTGATTTAAGTAATTCTAAATTTGAAAAAATTAAAATGAATAATGATTTATTTTTAAATATAGAAAATAACAATTCATTTGTCTTAATTAAGGATTTTTATCTAAACAAGAAAAATATAAACCTTAAGTTAAATCATAATTCAATTAAGAAACTTGATTTTATTTCAAATTAATAGTAGTTATAAAAAGAATTTTATACTATCACTGTTGAAATATTATACTTTAAATTTTAATTTATAAAATCAAATCCTTATAATATAACTTAATATTTTATTCAATATTTTCTCGTTAAAATATGAAATTTTTGCATTAATCAGAATATTTTCTTTATATTAAAAAAAGTAAATTGCAGTAAACCTAATTTAGTTAATACATGATAAATGTAAATTTTGATACTTTACTTGAGGCTCAGCAATACTAGTCTCAGATGAGAGGCTGTGATTATAATTGTAAAAAATTTCTTATAAATGCATTAAAACAAAATAAGCAGATTTTAATAATTTCATAGATATCAGTTGATAAAACTTTATCCAATGTTAAAGCTGTGACCATTCTAGCCAAAATACATATTATCTTTTCTTAATTGCTACATTTCAGCTAAAATTTCCTCAACAATATCCTCTAATATTATTGCTTACTAAGGCATATTTAAGCAGCTCTCCAGCTAAACTGGTAAGCAGGGAAATATTAATAACCAAAACTTCAAATTAAATTGTTCCTTAAATGTTGCACACTTTTCATTCTATCCGAATCGCCTAAGTGACTTGCAAACTAGTAAATTAATTCAATAGGTATCAAATTGAAGTGCGAGTTACTTTATTATAACTTCTAACTCAGAATTTTAATTATTTTTTTAACTGATTTAAATCACATTAAAAAAATTCTAGTTACATCAAAATCTATTTTAGCATATAAATTAAGCATTTTTGAATTAAATTATAATCCTCAAATATCTTTAGAAAAAAATGATAGAATAAATATAGGTTATGAATTTAATAAAAAATTCCTTACACTTAAAATAAATAATTGAATAATTAAATAATTTTTTTTAAAAAAAGTTGGATTATAAAACTTTAATTATCAAAAAAAATATATATTAAACAACAAAATAAGTTAGAAAAAATAAAATTATTTGTTATAAAAAAATTAAATAACAAATTACAGCTATTATTTTTTATAAATAGAAAATAAAATATAATAATTCCAAAATAATAAATTTCAAAAGAAGAATTAATTACATTACTATTTTTTATCTGGATGTATCTTTCACTAAATGTAAAGGAATCAAGAATGCGAAGCTTTAGATATGATGATTTAGAAATGCAAAATCTTAATATAAAAGAAGATAATATTAATGATACAATTAGATATACACCAAGTAATACAATTAGATCAATTACAATAAAATACAATAAAGATGCAACAAATGGAAGTAAATTCATAATTTACGAAAATAATAGTATAATTTTTTCTTTTCAAGTTTATCATAATCATATTGAAAATTATATTTATAAGTATATAAAAAAGTTCGTTGAATTTAAGAAAAAGAATCCTAATTTAAATTTTTCAAAAATAAAAGATGGATTGCTAAAAAATGAATTCAAAATTAGTATTGAAGTCTTAATTCTTATTGATTTATTTATATTAGAATTATTTTCAATACTAAATATGATTTCAACTTGTACTAATACATCACACGCGGTAAGAAAAATTGAACAGGCAATAATGCCCTCAAGTGCAGACCATGATTTTTATAAATTACTGAAATATTTTATAATACTAAATTATTTTCAAATTGATACTATTGAAGAAACTGTAATTTATGGGACTACATTCAATCTTAAAAATGATAATAGTAAATTATTTTCATTAATAAATCAAATAGAATTAATAGTAAACGATGATAATATTTACAAAACATTCAAAGAATATTACATGAATGGCTCAATGAATAAAACACCACTAAAAAGTGATTTAGACTTTCAATTAAGAATGAAGCTAGATAATTATAGAGAAGCCAAAGAAAATATAAAATCTTCAGAATTTTATATAGAAAAATTAAAATATTTAAAAAAGCTAATATTAAATTTAATGTTAGCTTATACAGAATTCATACATTCAAAAGCTTTAATAATAAGTTTTTCAAGGACATATTACTTAAAGAATGACTATGGTCACGATTTCATTCTTACTTTGTATCAACTTCTAGGAAGCAAATATGAAAAATCTAAAAATTGGGATATATGCATATATATGACTAATATTCAAAATGATACATCTAATATTTACAGACTAAACTATATTCCTCATGCAAGTATAAATACTATTTTACCTAAAGCTCTAAAATTATGGAATACATACAATCAAATTGATCTAATTGTCTCACTTATTCGCACATCACCTATTAATTACGAAAAGTATTTAAGTAAAAATGTGAGAGAAGGTATAAGAAAAATAAATGAAATAATTTCAGGAAAAGATAAAAAGGATATTCTTGATTATATTAAAAATAGCGAAGAAAAAAGAAATCAAGACTCTGAAAAATTCTCGAAAATGCTAGAGGGGATAGAAAAAGACAATTCAATAATTAAAGATCAGCAGGAACATCAAAATGCTAAATTGAATAATGTGACTGATGAACAAAAAAGAATGGGAAATGATTTGAATAAATTAAGTAAAAATTATGATCAAGTAAATAAAGATTTAAATGACACAAAAGGTGTTGTTGATGGTGCTCGTGGATTTCTTAAAATTGTTGGAAAATAAATCTTTTAAAAAAATAAATAGGAAAAAAAATGATTTATGCAAAAAATATGAATTTTAAATTCAAATTTAAAAATATTTTTCATATACTACAAATAAACTTAGATTTTAGAGAGCTTTTATTCACTTATATAGAAAATACTTCTGAGAATGAAAAACCGCTTTTTTATTTTCATTTTTCACTAACTCCAGAACATTTAGATTTAACTCAATACATAGATTTTAATAAAATATTTATGACTATATTCAATAATGATCCTAAATATAAATTGACTAGTTTGACAAATAATGAAAACACTGTTAATATTTATAGTGAAATAGAAAATCGTATGAAATTAATTTTAAATTTTATAGATAATATTAGACTCATTTCATATAAATTTAGGAAGCTTGAAAAAGATTCTCATTTAGTAGATGAAGAAGAGGTTTATTTAATAAGAACTTATCTTGAAAAGATCTCATTTTTGAAGGAAAAAATAATTATTTCAGTATTTTTAACTTCATATTTTGATATTATTTCATTCAAATTGAAAACAATGGGTTACATTGAAAATATCTTTGAAAATGAATTAATTGAATATATTCAAGTTGCATTTAACGAATACTACTTAAATTACAGCAGACTAAAATTTCCATTATTAAGTAGTGATTTACCAACTAAATTTTCTAAGATAAGCAATTATTTTATGCTAAATACAAAACCTTTTACTAAACAAAATATTACTGAAATTCAATATGGAAAATTCCTTCTTGATGAATTCTATGAAGAATTAAATAACTATTTTAGCAATTTTAAGTTTGATGAAATTTTCATGTTGCAATTGAAAAAAGTTTTTATGAAAGCATATTTATCAATTAAAAGAGAAATTATTAATTCTAATATTAAAGGAAAGAATTTTTATACACACAAAGAAATTGATATTTCAGATAAATTAATAAAAGAGATTGCGTTTCATCTTTTAAAATCTGGTGGATACTATGTGCTCAAAGATTTAGAACGTCTTGGTGATGTTGCGGTTGTTCTTCAAAATATAATTTGCGGAATATTTCCAGAACTAAATATTTTAAGTAATAAAATTCAAGCAGATTATAGATTCGGTATTGAGGGAAGTAATGAAACCAAAAAAAATATTTAGAAAATTATTTTGGTTTCACTTTTTCTTTAACAGCAATTGAGGAATCAGATTTTTCAAGTTTTTCTAATTTTAATTTTCCATCAATTTCATTAACAACAAGAGCTATAGACTCACCCCAATCGGTTTTAAATGCTTCAAATTCTGCAGGAAGCTTAGTTTTATTTTTTGCTTCACATTTCCATGAACCTGCATTGAGCCATAATCCATCATTATAATAATTATCACCCCAATCAAAAACTTCACTTTTGCCTGCTGCAATAATTTTAGTAGACATTGAAACTTGCACATCAGAATTAGCTAAACCACATTTTAATGAAATACTTTCTTTTGCATTATTTTTAATATTCCATTTCGTTGATAAATCTGATGAAAAAGCTATAGAAGGGATAGCTAATAATCCAATACATGAAAGAGTAAACATGAATTTCATTGAAAAGCTCCTTTAAATTCAGAATAGATACCCTCTCGCTAAGCTAACAATTAGATAAATGTTGCAAATTTGAGGATGTAAGTTCAGAAACTTTGGGACCATTGACATATGCAGTATCATCAAACGATGTGACCATTGTCATTGCCGAATCTACAGAAGTCAATTCAGTAGCGTCAAAACCTTGAAAAACAATACTTCTATGCGCCTTTTGCAGTGACAATGTATATAATTTTTTATAACCTTCAAAAATCTCTTTATTTCCAATCAAGTTCTGATAGGCCTCGCTTACACTCAAGCTATATTGACCTTTTGCCTCTGCCACTAATTCAGATATTTTTTCAGCAGTTTGAGCTTCAAGTAACTGAACGGCAAGTTTCCCATTTTCTTCAATATCAGCTTTTGTTTTTTCTAATTGAGCTGAAACTTTATCAAATAATTGTTGAGAAACTTCAGAAAGTAAACTTATTCTGCTCAAAAATGCTGTTTCAAGATTAATTCCCCATTTTTCTAATCTATTTTTAATTTCTTCTTTCAACATATTATTAATTAGATCTCTATTCTCCAAAATATATTTGAATTCAAAAGTCCCTAAAATTGTAGTTGTCATACTAATCACAGTACTGTGCATAAATTTTTCGATATTTTCTATTTGAAATGCCGCCATAGTAGGTGAAAATATTTTAAATTCATAAAATAAATCAACTATTATTGTTGTTCCTCTGCGATCATTAACATGTATTTCTTCAACACATCTAAAATCTTTTTTTAAAGATACAGTAATAAATTTTACCCATGGAAATAATTTATCTAATTGAAAATACAATCCTGGTTTATCAAATGCTTTAATAAATTTTCCAAAACGGCATAATAGAACTTGCGTCTCATTTTCAACTTGAAGAGAAATATTGCGAAAAATAAAAATAATAAAAGGAATAAGCAAACAACCCGCTATGATTCCTATAACATAATTCAAGGCATTAATATTCATATTTACCTCTTAATATAAGATAATTTGGCTTCAGAATATACTTCTGTTTCTCTTCTTTGAATATATTCTTGAAGAGTTCCAACATTATTTAATTTTTCAAGAATTTTTGCTTGTGTAAGAATTTCAGCTTTTACTGATTTTGCTTTTGATTTTGCTATTTCTATTCCTTTTTTAGCAGCTAGTAATTTCTGTTCACATTCAGCTTCTTTTAATGCAAAATTCTTTTCCGCTTCCGTTTGGGCATGAATGACTGCATTTAATGCCTGCGCTAGTTCCTCTGGTGGTATAATATCAATAATATCTATTCCTTCAAATTGAAATCCATAATGTTCACGGAATTTATTACTAAATAAATCATTAATTTGTAAATTTAAATGACCTCTTTCAGTTCTTAATATAGCATATGTTCCTTTTCTCATTTGTAGATCTTTATCAGAAGACAAAGCAGTTGTATTACTAAATTTACCAATTTCTTGATGCATTAAACCATTGAAAAAATTTTTAATATGTTCATATGGTTTTTCCATTGAAAATAGTAGTGAATAAATATTAGTTAAAATAGGTGTATATCTTAACTTAGCTTCTATTTTTAAAAGTGTACCATCAGTTGTCATCAACATTGTACCAGATTCAGACATGGTTAAGTCTAATATTTGTTCCTTTATTGAAATTTTCTTTACCTTTTCCCACGGAAGCTTCAAATGAAGTCCTGAATTATAAATTTTTAAATTATTATTTGAAATATCAATTGATTTTGCTTTTCCAAATGAAATAATAACAGCTATTTGACCTTCTTGTACTTGAAAAAAAATCTTCCTTAGTGTAAAAATTAAATACACAGTAAATCCAAAAATAAAACCTAAAAAAATTTGATGTATCATTAATTACTCCAATTAAAATTTATCACTCTGTAAATTTAGTTTTGCCCCTAAATTTAACAGATTTATTTTAGAATCAGATAAATTATTATTATGTTTTTTATAAGCTTTAACTAAACCTTTATTTACTTCAACTACATCATCATTAAAATGTAAATGAGCATCAGTTACTATTGGAAGAAGATCTACTTTATCTATTGAATCAATAACACTTCCATGTGGAACATATTTACCTGATGGAATTTCAACTCCAACAACGATTGCCCCAATTCCAATGTAACAATGCGAACCAATTATTGAGTCATGCACAATTGCTTGAAAACCAATAAATGAATTATTTCCTATGTAACAAGGTCCATGCACAAGCGCTTGATGCGCAACAGAAACATTTTCACCTATGTATACTGCCCAATCATCTTCACCAACTGTGACCCATTTTTCTTTTAGTGCATGAATTACTACACCATCTTGAATATTAGAATTATTTCCAATATAAAAAGGGGTTCCTTCATCTGCTCGAATAGAGCTTTCAGCAGCAATATGTACTTGTTCTCCTAAAATTACTTTACCAATAATAGAAGCTTTATGATGAACAAATGATGAAGCAGCAAAAGAAGCTTTGTCACGAATTTGTTCGAACCAACTATTTTTTTCTTTTTCGAGATTAATATGTTTCTTTTTTAAAAGATTTTCTTTCTTATCAATTGTATCTATTAAAGCTCTTATTTTTTTTGACTTTGAATGACTATTTTTTTCTAATAACTTTTCATCAAAATTTCTTTTATGAAAAAGTCGATTTAAAAAATATATACATATTCCCAAAAATAATCCAAGCATTAAATGCCCACTAGTTGTTCCAACTGCAGTTACTAAAAAAGACAAAGCTTGAAATTTATTTTCTTTGATTAGGTGATAAAAACTTTTAAATTCAACAAGTCGAAACCCTACAACGCAAAGTAATCCGGACAATGCGGCCAACGGAATTGCTTCCATTATTTGACTAAAATAAAGAATAGAAGAAATTAATAAAATTGAGTGTAAAAATGCTGATAATCTTGTTTTTGCTCCACTTTGAACGTTCACAGTCGAACGAACAATAACTCCCGAAACAGGCATGCCACCAACAAGACCAGAGCCTAAATTACCAATCCCTTGTCCTAGCAATTCTAAATTAGAATTGTGCGGTTTTTTAAAATTAGTCATTCTATCTATTGCTTGTGCTGATAATAAGGACTCCACGGAGGCCAAAAAAGCTAATGGAATTGTAACAAGAATTAAATTAATCATTTTATCTGAAGCTACCCAAGGAAAACTTGGAAAAGGAAGAAAATTTGGGATAGCACCTACTCTCTCTATATTCCAATTTAAGTGCGCTGAAAGTGCTGTTACAATAACTATTGCAATAAAAGAAGCAGGTAACCTTTTAAAGGATTTACATGCTGT
Organism: Pigmentibacter ruber; assembly: GCF_009792895.1. NCBI lineage: Bacteria > Pseudomonadati > Bdellovibrionota > Oligoflexia > Silvanigrellales > Silvanigrellaceae > Pigmentibacter > Pigmentibacter ruber. The sequence goes on along the minus strand of NZ_WSSC01000002.1, from coordinate 123,013 downwards.
AACAAGAAAAGCAACAAATAATCCACAAATAACTGCAAACCATGAAACCTCATGAAGCCATCTATAGTCATTTACACTTTTAAGAATGTGCAAAATAGAATAATCAAAACCGAATAATTGAGGTATTTGTGAATCTAACAATTTAATCCCCACGCCAGTTGTAAAACCAGCAAGGACAGCTTCTGGGACATATTTGATAAATTTTCCAGCTGATATAAAACTTAACAGGATTTGGAAACAACCAATAACTAAACAAGCAAAGCACACCCCAATTGGCCCATAATCTTTTGTAATTGCTAAAACCATGACGTTTAATGCAGCAGCTGGACCAGTTACTTGCAATCGCGCTCCACCAAAAATAGCAGCAAGACCTCCGCCAATTGCTCCAGCTAATAAGCCGGAGCTTGCAGGCAGCCCACATGCAACAGCAAGTGCAATATTCAAAGGTAACGCAACAGATGCTACTGTAATTGCTGAAAGAGAATCTTGTAGAAATGATTTTCCTTGCAAAATATTGAGCCAATCTTTACTTAACTCAACAGCGAATTCTTTAAAATTATTGCTACTAATATTTTTAGAACAATTTATTTTATTGTTTTCAGATAAGTCAAAAATATTTGTTACTTTCATTCTCTACCTTTTTTCTTGAAGATATAAAAAATGAATTTCTTTATCTTTTAATTAAATTTGAACACCATCTATTGTCCCAACAAAGTTTCATATTTTTATCATTTAATCTTATATTAAAAGTTACAATTTCACGTAAATGAGTCATTTTTACAGCTAAACTAATTGAATATCCCTGAGAATCTTTTGTAAATGATTTGACTTCATAATTTCCAATTATTTGCGCATCAGTTCTACTTGCAGGTTTTGTGCAATGATAATCATCATAATATTCTAAATAAGATTCCACACGATTGTTTTCTTTAAAGACATAGTTATAAGTACCTTGAAATAATCCATCTCCATAGCTACTGCAACTTGTCCCTCTCCAATCAGTATTATCCAATAAGTCAGCTACAGAGTTTAAAGAAAAGGAATTTTGTTGTAAGCAAACTAGAGTACTAGCGAGTAAAATATTTTTAAGCATTTTCTACCTCTTTTGATTATGATATTATATGTTATTGAAATAATAATTTCAAAATCTGAAATTGCAAGTCATTTTTTATATGCAAACTAATTTATATTTTTAAATATTATTCAAAAATTTATAAAGTAACTTTAAATTTTCTAAAATCTATTTTCTTGATAAATTATTTTTTTTAGATAATAATATTCAAAAATTTAAAGGAACTTACAATGAAAAATTTAATGCCAGGTCTAAGAAAATTTACTGAAAACGTATTTCCTGAACAAAAAGATCTTTTTGAAACTTTATCACAAGGCCAAAAACCACATACTCTTCTTATTACATGCTCAGATTCCAGAATTGATCCAAATTTATTAACACAAACACAGCCAGGTGAACTATTTGTTATACGAAATGCCGGAAATATTATCCCGCCTTATGGAGCTTCTGGTGGCGGAGAAGAAGCTTCGATAGAGTTTGCAGTAGATGGATTGAAAATTAGCAATATTGTAATATGTGGCCATTCACATTGTGGTGCCATGGCTGCGCTTATGGATAAAGTTGATTTAGATGCACTTCCTTCTGTTAAGCACTGGTTAAGACATGCGCAAACAACTAAAAAAAGAGTTCTAGCTTGTAGCAAAAATAAAGACTTTAACTTGATGGATGTTATTGAAGAAAATATACTAACTCAAACTGATAATTTAAAAACACATCCTTCTGTTTCATGTGCATTACGTCAAAATAAAATTAGACTTTATGGCTGGGTTTATCAATTTGAAACTGGTGAAGTAAAGATATATGATCATATGCAAAAGAGTTTTGTGAAATCTGTTGCAGTAAAGGAAGAGGTTCTCAATGAACCAAGCCGATTTGAATTATGAAAAATATTACTTCATAAATCAACACGAAAAAAAATCATTTTTTAAAACAGCAGTAACTTGGAATGGTTCAGTTACACCTGTTGTTATTCACAGAGTTATATTATTTATGCTCTATGCATATATTACTAGCTCAATTGAAAAAATTTATCCAATATCGACTTTTCCTATAAGCCCCTTTCAATATACAGGCTTTGCACTAGGTATACTTCTTGTCTTACGGGTTAATGCAGGCTTAGATCGTTGGTGGGAAGCTAGAAAACTTTGGGGAAATATAGTAAATCAATCTAGAAATCTTTCTATAATGGTAAAAGTTCATTGTAAAAATGAAGATGAGAAAAAGAAAATATTAAAATATATTGCAGCTTGGCCTTATGTAATCATGAATAGTTTAAGAAATGATTCTAGTACAACAAAAATTAATAAATTTTTATCGCAAGATGATCTAGAAAAAATGTCACAACATCCACACAGACCATCATATATTGCTTACAAATTAGATGAATATTTTCAAAAATATCTTTGCCCTGAAATGAATTCATATGTGTTTCATCTTTTACAAAATGAACGTTTATTACTACTTAATTCAGTAGGTGCTTGCGAACGGATTGCATCGACACCAATACCCTTCGTCTTAGCAATTAAAATAAGAAGATTTATTTTAATGTTTATCATTTTATTACCCTTTTGTATGAATGATAAAACAAATATCTATTCTGCAATTATCGTAGGTCTTGTATCATATCCTCTTTTATCGCTAGATGAAATTGGTGTTCACTTGCAAAACCCTTTTTCCTTAAAAAGTTTAAGTTGTTTACCGTTAGAAAACATTTGCGACAAGATTTATGCAAATATTTCTGAAAATAATTTTTAACTTTTTCTAAAAATACCTTATTGTTCAATTTCTTACTTTTTTTATAAAATTATTTAAAAAAGTTAGTAGGAATTTTATATGCGAAAAGACAGTTTATTTGATATACCAAAAAATCTACCAATTCCCCAAGATGATGGTGCTTGTTCACATTTAGTTAACTTTAAATTACCAAACATATTGTTATCTTAAACATCTAATAAATTAGTTAATTTAAGCACAATAAAAAATAAAGTTGTTGTGTTTTTTTAGAGTTCACAAAAGCTTTACACTTACCAACATTTAATGTTGCTAATATGACTTTGTTAAAAAGGCTTACACTAATAATTGAAAGCGTTATAATTACTAAATTTTTCTATCCCGTATTCCCATCAACCAAAGCAGCTGATGATGTACTTGAATATTTAACTACCCAAAAAAGTTAGTTCCTTATTAAAAAATTTATGAATACAATTGCATTATTAAAAATAAACTTGATTTAATTTCTCTGATGCTTTGTAAAATCGTGCATAATATTTTTCATTATTAAAATTCGAAAAAATCTTGGCAGTGTAATTAAAGACCATCCCAAAAACTTTGCTATAAATCCTGGCCTTACAGTCAGAGATTTTCCTAAATTTTTAACCATTCCTTTAGCAATAACATTTGGATCGGCAGTATTAGCTAATTTCATTTTCGCTCTTGTAGCAAATCCTGATTGAACTGGCCCTGGAGCGCAGCATAAAACATCAACTCCATATTCCTTAAGTTCAAAATACAACCCTTCTGCCAAGCTTTGAATATATGCTTTTGATGCAGCATAATTAGCACTATAAGGGACTCCTTGAAATCCAACTAAAGACCCCATTAAAAAAATTCCACCCCTTTTTTGCATTAAAAAAATATTTGCAAAATAATGTACTTGTTCTAAGACTGCTTTACAATTTACTTCTAACATATTTATTTCATTTTTTATGTCATTTTTAATAAATTCTCCAGATGTCCCAAATCCTGCTATCGCAGCAAATAAGCCTATTTTATATTCTTTACAAAAGATTTTAATGATTTCTAAAGCATTTGGTTTTACTAAATCAATTGATAATATTTTTACTTCAATTTTATATTGTTTAACAATATCTGCTGAGATTTCCTGTAAAAGCTCATCCCGACGTGCTATTAAAATTAAATTTAGTCCTTGTTGTGCTAGTTGGTATGCTAATGCCTTTCCTATTCCATCGGAAGCACCTGTAATTACGCCCCAAGGACCATATTGAGTTAAAAATTTATTTTGCATTATCTCAATCCTTTATCATTTATGTAATATTCATTCTCTATTATTAACAGATTATATCTTAAAATCTAAATTAAAAACAGCATTTTCTTAAATTCCAATTCAAAAATAAAAAGTCCTAATGAATATAAAAATGAAATACACTACTTTAAAAATAAAAATTTTAATGTAATAATAAAATTTAACTATTTTCTCATTAATTAGCTAATTAGGAAATTATGATATCTAAGAGACCTTTATTAACAACAAAAATTACTATGGAAGATTTCTTAAATTATTATTGGCTTAAAGAAGAATTAAGAGCTTTTTGTACAAAATATAAGCTTCCAACTTCTGGTTCAAAAGAAGAATTGCAAAAACAAATTGAACATTTTTTAAAAACTGGCACAAAATTACCTAAAAAAATTTCAACTCAAAAATCAAAAGTCAAAGATAGTGATAACAATATCACATTAAAAACTTTGGTTAAAAATTTTAGAAATGATGCTAAAACAAGAAAATTTTTCGCCCAACAAATTGGAAAAAATTTTCATTTTAATGAGTATTTAAGAGAATTTGCAAAAAAAAATTTAGAAAATAATACAGAGCTTACTTATGGAAATTTAGTAAAAGGCTGGATTGAAAGTGAAGAATTAAAAAAGCAGAAAAATTATAAAAGCAAAATTGGATCACAGTTTGAATACATGACATTTATTCGAGATTTTTTTGCTTTTGAAAAGAATAAATCAAAAAAAGAAGCTATTGCCGCTTGGAATTCAATAAAGTTATTGCCAGGAAAAAGAACTTATGAAAATTATTTAAAAAATATAAAGTCGCAAGAAATTGACAATTACAAAAAAAACAATCTAACTCCAGATCCTACCGCTGTGCGAGTGGCTTTATGGCGTGCTTTACATGTTTTAAAAGATTTACCTCCGCATATCTTTAAAGATGAAATTGCTTTAAAAGTAATTGATCCTGAGATAGATTGGCAATCAAGAGCTGATATGCATCTAGATAATACAAAAGGTTTTAGAGCAAGTATCGTTGCTCGAAGCCGTTTTATTGAAGACATTGTTCTTGAAAAAATAAAATTTGGAATAAAGCAATATCTCATTTTTGGAGCAGGGATAGATACTTTTGTTCACCGTCACCCTGAATTGGAAAATAAAGTATCAATTTTTGAAATTGATAAAAAAGAAACTCAAGAATGGAAAATTTCACGATTTAAGGCATTAGGATACAATAAAGCTAAAAATTTGAATTATATTTCTGTTGATTTATCGGGAAAAATTTCTTGGTATGAAAAATTAATAAATTCTAAATTTGATTTAAAATCTCCATCAATAACAGCAATTGCTGGAGTTTCATTATATCTTTCCAAAAAAGCAAATTTACAATTGCTGGCTCAATTCGCAAAATTTCCTAAAGGATCTATTGTTATTTTGAGTTTTATTTTGCCAATTGAACTACTCGAAGAAAAAGAAAAAAATAACTTTAAACAAGTAATATTACGTGCTAAACAAGCAGGTACACCTTTTCTCAGTTTCTTCTCACCGCATGAACTGTTAATTTATGCTAAAAATGCGGGATTTAAAAAAGTAACGCACGTGGGAAAAAAAGAAATCATAAATTTATATTTTAAAGATCGAAAAGATGATTTTCTTCCCAGCAGCGGAGAAGAATATATTATAGCTTGTACATGAAACTCTCTACTCACTGAAATTAGAGAAAAGCTTCACGTAGGATTCTGATTAATCTTTGCCTGGGTAAGTTTGAAATTTAGGTAATTTTTCAAAGTGATCCAGCCAAGAAACTCTTTCTTTTACCATAACTTGAGAATCAGGAGGATTTGCGTCTAAATCATCTAACGTTCCAGAGTGAATATCAATTAAACCTGGAAGCATAGTTTCATTTCGATAAAATAACCCTGTGCCACAGGCTCCACAAAAGTAACGTTGTGCATTCTTAGAAGAAGCATACGCAATAGGATTTCCAGTAATTTTAATTTGTTCATTTTTAAAAGCGATCCATCCCACCATAGGGGCACCTGACCAACACCGACAATCAGTGCAGTGACACAAGGAGTGATAAACTTCTTTGCCCTCAACAATATAAGAAATTGCTCCACAATGACATTGTCCGCGCCTTTGATGTATTGAACTCATTTCCGTAATCCTTTCAAAACAAAATACCAATAAATCAAGGTAAGTTACTATAAAAATAATAAGACTTCAATTAATTATTTTTCATATTTTATGAATTTCTCCTTTATATCTAAAAAATTTATATTTGTATTCAATATTTTAAAAAAATAAAAAAATACTTTCACTTGACTCAACTATAATTATAAATCATTTTTTCTTTTTGCAAATAGGAGTACTAAACAAATGCAGGCAACAAAAATTATTAGCAAATTCTGTTACTTAATTATTTCATTAATTTTTATTTTTCCAATCTTTCCACATAATAGATATATATTAAATAATGCCTTAATAATAACTAGTGAAAACAATTTTATTCCTTTTCTGGGTTACATTGAAATTAATAATGACATTATTGAAAATGTCCAACAAGGACTATATAAAAATGAAACTCAAAATATTAATATTATAAATTGTAACCAAAAATATATTGTTCCTGGGTTTATAGATTCACATACTCATACTGAAAGTATTCCTGGAATGACATCTCAACAAAAACTAAATAAATTAAATAAAGATATTGTAAAAAATTATTATGCTCAACTTCCAAAAAGTTATTTGTATTTTGGATATACCACAATTCTTGATTTATCACTTGGAAATAAAAAAGGAATTGAAGAATTTAATTCAAATATTTTGCATCCACAGTTATTAATAAGTGGTGGGCCTATAGCAGAAAAAGGAGGATATCCTTTACACTTTTTAAAAAGTGATCATTCATTTCATTCTATTGACAGCAATGCAAAAAATTACAAAACTCAAATAAATACTGCTATTAACAATATTATTAATAATAATGGAGTTATTTTGAAGCTGTACCATGAAAAAGGTTTTGAAAAAAATGAATCGTTACCTAACCTTTCAGAAAAGAGTTTCATTTATAGCATAGATCAAGCTCATAAGAATAAAATTCCAGTTATTATTCATGCGAATTCACTTGAAGCATATCATGAAACAATAGAATTAAATCATGATGGTTATGCTCATGGTTTATGGAGATGGGGACATCTTAATTACAATCCGAAAGAACTCCCTCCTGAAGTTAAAAATATTCTAAATAAAATTATTACTTACAAAATAGCTTATCAACCAACTACACAAGTTATGCACGGAATATTGTCACTTTATGATCATAATTTTTTAGAACAAGAAGATGTGCGGAAAATAATTCCAAAAAAATTAGTGGACTGGCTAAAAAATGAAAAAAATCAGATTGTCGCAAACGAAATAAAATCAGGTATATCTAAAGAACAGGCTCTTGAAGTTTTTAATAAGGGGCAGCAAGCATTAAATTATTTAGCAAAACGTAATGCATTTTTACTTTTTGGAAGCGATACTCCATCTGCCGCAATTCATACAAATTTACCAGGATACAATGGATATTTAGAAATGCTTAATTGGTCAAAAGCTGGAGTCACAAATTCTCAAATATTAAAAGCAGCAACTATTGACAATGCTAAATTTCTTAACCTTGATACAAAAATAGGTTCAATTGCAAAAAATAAGACCGCAAATTTAATCCTTCTTGATAAAAATCCACTCGATAAAATTGAACATGTAAATTCTATTCAAAAAATTATTTTAAATGGAAAAATTATTGCAAGAGATGAATTAATTTCTAACCTTTAAATTTTGTAAATTTTTATTTTAACAGAAAATTAAATATATAAAATTTTATAAGTCATAGTAAAGTCGATTTTTATTAATTGTTACTAATTAATGCGAATTAGAATATAAATCTTTTCATATTGTTGAAAAGATTTATATTTAACTAATAATAAACCATTTGTTTTAGAAATGTTTCTTAAATAATTAAAACATATGCTATTTCTTTTTAAAAAACTGCCTGATATGCGAAAAATATTTTTTGCTATTTTCTAAAACAAATTTTTTATCGTAAAAAAATAAAGTAAAATTGTTTTCAAATAAATCTTTTAATATCACATTTTTTTCTATACTGTAAAAAGAATATAATAAATATGAAAATTCATCTTCTATAAATTCTTCCCAAGAAATATTTTGCGGTTTATCATACATAGAATTGTATAAACAAACTGTTTTATCATCCAAATCAATAAGAGATAATGCATGAATATTATCTCCACTGCCAATTGAGTATCTTAAAAACATGATAGGACCAAATCTAGATAGAAGATCAGAAAATTGTTTAAATAATTCAATTTTTATTTTTTCCATTTGATTTTTTGGTAAATTAATTTGATTTAAAAAATCAGCTCTTAATAAATTAGTTATATATTCATAAAAATTAGGAGAATTAGAACAGTTTATTGAATCTATATCAGCCTCTTTAATAATTTCTATAAAGTCTTTTGAAGATGAACCATGACTATTATTATTAAATCCATCAATACTTAATCTAGAAATTTTATCAAAATACATTTCATCTTGGTAAGATCTGCTTTTAATTGCATTTATTGCACAAGCCCAACAATTATTTGTTACATTCTTTCCAACTATCTGAGATTTAAAAGTTCTTTTATATAAAAATTTAATATTATTAATCCTTTTAAACGAGTAAAGTAGTTACTTTTCTATCATCAAAAGTAATTTTATAATCATACAAAAGAATTAAAGTCAAATTAATTAAAAAAATTTAGGATCTTTTAGGGTAGGTTTTAGAAGATAATTTTCCAAAAAAATATAAAATAAAAACAATGAACTATAAAGGAATAGTTATAGTCCTCGGTAATTTATCACTATTTTGCCACCAACCAATATTTGAAAACCGTAAATAATTATCTTCGTTATCATTTTTGAAATATTCTAAACGAGCTTGAATTGTAGGATCAACCAACATTTTTTTATTTGCACAAATTGTTCCCATCTCTTTCCCATTTATTTTTATTGTCAATCCCCATCCGTGTGGATAGTCAACTCCAAAAAAGGTGATCAAAGAACATGGTTGTTCAGTATCATAAAATGATATTCTAAAGTTGTTAAAAGAAATAGCTTCATTATCTTGAATATGTGTTTTCTTTTTAGCTTCTAATATCAATACAGCAAAAGAAGGAACAATTGAAGATATTTCATAAGTATGATTATAAATTAAATCTTGTTTTGTTTGATTAATTAATTCTACTTTATACTTTCCAAAAGCATAACTTGAAAATATTAAAGAAAAATAGAAACAAAAAAAATTCAAGGAAAATTTCATTTTAATACTCCTATTAATTCTCTAAATGTTTATTTGAGAATCTTCTCTTTCAGATCATTAAAAAAATACACTTTATATTTAGCAAATATCAGAAAATAAAAATCAGATAAATATAACAAAATAAATTTAATAATATTCATTTATTTAATAGACCTTAAAAAATTAATTTATTCTAGATTAAAAACAGAATTAGAAAAATAATAAAATTATGTTTAATAGTATAATTAAATTTTATTTTTAGCAAGAATAATAAAAAATAAAGTTAACTTTTTTCTTCTTATTTAACCATAACCAAGAATAAAAAAAAGTTAACTTTATTTTGAGGAAAGAATTAATTTTTTCAATAAATAATAATACAAACTTATAATTGTGGACCCACTTGTGCTATTAAAGAGCTGCCTTTTATCTTTTTGAAATTTTCAATAAACATTTGGGCTATTTTTTTTCTTGATAAATCATATGCTTCTTTATCTCTCCAAGTATTTCTTGGATCTAATATTTCGCTTGGAACATTACTTACATTAACTGGTATTTTTAGATTAAAGACTTCAAAATTTTTGAATGTTTCATCTTTTAAAGTGCCAGCATGAATGGAATCAAGAATTGCCCTTGTGTATTTCAATGAAATACGCTCACCAGAGCCATAGCCTCCACCAGTCCAGCCAGTATTAATGAGCCAAGTTTTTACTTTTGGAAATGTTTTTAATTTTTCATCTAACAATTCTGCATATTTTTGGGGTGGACACACCATAAAAGGTGCTCCAAAACAAGCTGAAAATGTTGCTGAAGGCTCTTTTACTCCAACCTCAGTCCCTGAAATTTTAGCAGTATAGCCACTCATAAAATAATAAAGTGCTTGTTCTGAAGTTAATAAACTTACAGGTGGAAAAACACCAAAAGCATCACATGTTAAAAAGATTATATTATTTGCATGGCTAGTTACGCATGGTACCTTAGAATTTTTTATATAATCAATTTTATATGATGCTCTTGTATTTTCTGTAATTGATAAGTCATTATAATCAGCCACTCTAGATTTCGGATCTAAAATTACATTTTCTAATAGACTTCCAAAACGAATTGCTTGAAATATATCTGGTTCTTTTTCCATAGAAAGATGATCACATTTAGCGTAACAGCCGCCCTCAATATTAAATATTCCCTGCTCACTCCAACAATGTTCATCATCACCTATTAATTTTCTTTTTGGATCTGCCGAAAGAGTTGTTTTCCCTGTTCCAGATAATCCTAAAAGTATACTCACATCTCCTTGCTCACCTTCAGTTACTGAACAATGCATTGATAAAATATTTTTTTGTGGCATTAAATAATTCATAATACTAAAAATGCCTTTTTTCATTTCCCCAGCATATTCAGTACCAAGAATAACAATTTCTTTAGCTTCTAAATTAAGACAGATACTTGTTTTAGATGTTACTTCTGGAATATCTTCATTAGCACTTTCTGCTCCAGCATTATAAATAATACAATCTGGTTGCCCAAAATTTTCTAATTCAACTTTTGAAGGTAAAATAAACATATTTGAAACAAATAAAGCATGATAAGGTCTGGAACAAATAACTCTTACTTTTAGTTGACACGATTTTTCCCATCCAGCAAAAACATCAAAAACATACAAACGAGGTTGATTTTTAAAATAATCAATAGCTTTTTGCTTATTTGCATTAAATCCTTCTTCAGAAATTGGGATATTTACATCGCCCCAATTTACAAATGTTTCACTTTCTGGATGTCTTACAATACGTTTATCTTTAGGACTTCTTCCTGTCTTTTCGCCAGATCTTGCAGATAATGCTCCTGTAGAAGTTATGATAGAACCCATTTCATATTTAATTGCGTGTTCATATAATTCAGCTGGTAATAAGTTATGAAAAATTTCAGCATTTTTAATTCCATATTCGTTTAGCATAGAAAAATCCTTCGCAAAAAAATTGTATAAATTGGGTTTTTCATAATTTATAATACTAATGAATACCCTCTAAGTTAGTAATTGTTTATTAACTATTTTTTTGTTGTTTATTTTAAATTTAAAAATTTTTATTTTTTAAATTATTCCTCTAAAATATAAAAACAGTCCAATAGTTAAAAGTACAATACGAATAAATTAGAACCACTTGTATACCATGTCAAGACAAGCATTTTATTGAATGATAAATTTAAAATATTTGGAAAGTTAAAAAATTGATTTAGTCAATTATAAAGAATTTATATATTTTGCTATGGCTTCTTTTTGCTCTGCAGTTAATGTGGTTCGATAATCAGGCATAACATCTCTTTTTCCACCATTTAAAATATCAATAATCTGTTTGTCACTATATTTTTTAAATGGAGGAATTTTCTTAGATAAATTGCTCCCAACAGGACCGTCACCCGCTCCTGAAGCTCCGTGACACATCACACAATGTTGATTGTATAATGCTTTACCTTGAGTAAGTAATTGATCATTTTTATCCGCATAAACTTTAAGATCTATGAATAGGATTAAAATAAAAATTAATTTTAGCAATTTCATAAGATTCCTCTATAATGAGTGTCTTCGCTATCTCAAACCTCAGATAACTCCTAAAATTTTATCTTGTAGGTTCTTCGGAAGAACTTCATAATGCGAAAAATGCATTGAACTGCTTGCTCTTCCTTGGGATAAGGAGCGAATATCAGTCTCATACCCAAATAAACAAGATAAAGGGATATTTGCATGCACCACTTGTAAGTGTCCTCTGGAATCAAGTCCTGCAACATGTCCACGTCTGCTATTGATATCTGAAACTATAGTTCCACTATAATCAGGAGGAACAACCACTTCAACTTTCATGATAGGTTCCATCATGACAGGTTTTGCTGCACTTAATGCCGTTCTTAAAGCATTGCTTGCTGCAACTTTATAAACAACATCATCAATTGCTTGAGAATCGAAGGAATAATCGGTTACCTTAACCTTTAAATTTACAAGAGGATACCCACATAATGTACCACTTCCAACAGAACCTAGCAAAGCTTCTTTAATAGCTCCTACAATACTAGCAGGAACCATTGATTTAGCTGGAACTTCTATTTCTACACTAGTTTTTTCATTATTTGGTTCTATTTCAAGTGAAACTTTAGCAGAAAATGTTTTGTTAGAAATTGTTCTACTAAAGGAGTCACTTGCTTTTGCAGAAATAGAAATACATTCTCGATAGGAAACTTGAGGATTTCCAACATTCGCATTTACCTTAAATTCACGTAGCAAACGGTCAGCAATAATTTGTAAATGCAACTCACCCATACCAGAAATAAGAACTTGTCCTGTTTCTTCACTAGTAGAAACTTTTAATGAGGGATCTTCTTGAGCTAATTTATTTAGACTTTGTTGTAATTTATCTAAATCACCACTACTTTTTGGTTCTATAGCTAAAGAAATTACAGGATCAGGAAACTTCATTGACTCATAAGCAATTGGAGCATTTATATCACATAATGTATCACCTGTTGTTGCAAATTTTAAACCTACTACAGCTACAATTTCACCAGCAGATGCAACTTGTAATTCTTCTCTATCATTTGCATGCATACGAAGAATTTTAGTGACTCGTTCTTTTTTATTTTTTAATGTATTTAACACTGCATCACCAGTTTTAATAGAACCAGAATAAATGCGCATAAAAAATAAAGCTCCAACAAAAGGATCAGTCATTATTTTAAAAACAATTCCTGAAAAGGCTTCGTCTTCTTGAGAAAGGCGTTTTCCACTTTTTACAACACCTTCTATTTCGACTCCTTCAACTGGAGGTAAATCTAAAGGTGAAGGCAGATAATCGATTACAGCATCAAGTAATGGCTGAATTCCTTTGTTTCTAAAAGAAGAACCCATAAAAATTGGAACGATTTTTAAATCTATAACCGCTTTTCTTAAAGCATTTTTAATTTGCTCAGTAGTTACCTTTGCATCTGTTAAAACTGCTTCGGCAAGGGTATCATCAAAATCAGCAAGATTTTCTATTAAGACTTGTCTATATAATAAAGCATCATCTTGTAAATGAGCAGGAATTTCTTGGATTACAGGTTGAGTATCTTTGTCATCAGAAGGCCAAACGTAAGCTTGTAAATTTACAAGATCGACGACCCCAGTAAAACTATTTTCAACGCCTAATGAAATTTGCGCAAATGCAACATTTGCATTTAGTTTTTCTTTCATAGATTGAATACACATCTCAGGATCTGCACCAACTTTATCCATCTTATTTAAAAAAGCAACCCTTGGTACCTTGTAGCGATCAGCTTGTCTCCAAACGGTTTCAGACTGTGGCTCTACACCGTTAGCAGCATCAAATACTGCAACTGCGCCATCAAGTACGCGCAACGAACGCTCCACCTCAACAGTAAAATCAACATGGCCAGGAGTGTCTATTAAATTAATCCGGTGATCTTTCCAAAATGTGGTTGTGGCTGCGGAAGTAATTGTGATTCCTCTTTCCTGTTCTTGAACCATCCAATCCATTGTTGCCGTACCTTCATGCACTTCACCTAATTTATGGCTACGTCCTGTGTAGTATAAAATTCGCTCAGAAGTAGTTGTTTTTCCTGCATCAATATGTGCCATAATACCAATATTGCGATATTTTCTTAATTCCAGATTACTAATAGACATAATTAAGTTTCTTTCAACAATGTAATATAATTGAGAAATTCAAAGGGGATAGCGATCCTCTATGCAAGATTAGGTATACAATTTATCTCTAAAAATCAACAACTGATGCTATTACTCAAAGTCACAACAATTGAATAGTCAGTTAATAGTTATTTTAATTATTGGAAAGAAAGAGATTATACAAAATTATTTGGAAAAAAAGGAGAGTATTTATAGGGAAGATTTGCAACAAATTTTTTTGACACTAAGCATATTTTATAAAATTTAGTTAACACTGTTCAATAATAGCTTATGGTAAAATAAATTTTAAGCCTTCACTCAGGAGAATAATTATGCATCCCATAAATTCACTTCTTATCAAAGTATTTTTTGTTTTGATTGCATTCATAACATGTGAGTTGAGCTATGCAGGAACCTGCACCATTCATGTTACACGTGAAGCTTGCCCAGGAATGGAAAAAGATAGCTATGCAAAATGTGGTGGAAAGCCTAGTTGCGATGAAACCAAAAAAACAGGAAGCGCAGACGCGTGTGCAAAAGCAGCTTTGGAAGCTTGTGATAACGTTGCTGCTAGACAAAAACAGACAAAAGCAAAAAAAATTACAGCTGATTTTGATGGCGCGCCTGTTGAAGGTGGAAAAAATTTTTGCGACCCAGGACGGCCTGACTTTAATAAGTGCTAAAATTTAAATTTTGGTTTTTCTAAAACAAATCGGAAATTCATGAAGATTTTAAATAAACTTTCTTTAAAAGCAAAATTAAACCTTTTAAATGGCACTCTAGCATTATTTTTGTTACTTGTTAGTGCCGTCGCCCAATTTGGAATTCATTCTAGTAATTTAATAATTGAACAACTTTCTTCAAATGAGTCCTCACATTGGTTAAATCAATCCTTAATTGTAAAATCTGATATTCAAGTTGCAGTACGAGTAGCATTTGAACCTTATGCTGAAGGGAAACCTGTCGCAGCTGCTCCTATAAAAGATGCAAATGATTCTATTAAAACATTCGAACAAAATTTGGATAAATTTGCTGCTGAAAGTAAATTTACTGCAGAAGACAATACTAAATTTAACAAATTAAAGGATCAATGGAAAACAATTAAAGAAAATTTGACTTTAATTTTAAAAAACATGCAAGAAGCTAAACTAAAGCGAGAAGAAATTAACGCTCAAATATTAAAAACTGAAGATGCTTTTTTAAATATTAATGATATTCTAAGTGAAATATTAGCTGGAAATAGAAAAAAAACATTAGAACTTCATACTACAGCTCAATTCAAAGAAAAAATATATTTTGCAGGACTTTTTACATTACTTTTATTAACAATTACAATTTCAATTATTAGCTTTGTTTTTACAATAAGATTAAATAGAAGTTTTAAAAAACTAAGTACAGATCTTTTTAACCGTTCCAAAGAAATTACTACTGTTGTTAGTTCTTTAAAAGATAGCTCAGATTCCCTTAATTCAGCTATTAATGAACAATCTCATTCTATTCATGATACTACTGCAGCAATCAATCAAATGAATTCAACAGTAAATAATACAACATTAAATACACGAGAATTATTTGATGTCTCTAAAAGCTCTTTAGAAAGAGCAGAGAGTGGCAAATTAATCATGTCAAATTTAGTCACAGCAATGGAAGAAATTCATAAATCTAATGAACAATTACAAGAAATAAGTCAAATAATAACCCAAATAAATACGAAAACTGCAGTAATAAACGATATAGTTTCAAAAACTGAATTACTTTCTCTCAATGCTTCTATTGAGTCGGCAAGGGCTGGTGAGCAAGGAAAAGGCTTTGCAGTTGTTGCAGAAGAAGTCGGCAATTTAGCTAAAATAAGTGGAAAATCATCAAAAGAAATTCAAGATTTAATCTCAAAAAGCGAAGAACAAGTTTCTAGAATTATAGATCAAACTAAAAAAAGAGTTGATGATGTAAAAGAAGTAACAAATAATGCGCAAAAATCGTTTGAAGATATCTCAGAAAATATTTCATCTCTCTCTAATTTTATTGAAAAAATTACTATGGCTACACAAGAACAAGAAATAGGTATTAAACAAGTATCTAGTGCAATGGAAAATATAGAACGTTCCACTACCAATATTCAAAAATCTATTGGAGTAACAAGTAATTGTTCAGAAAATTTAGTAGAACAAGGAAATAAATTAGAATTTGCTTCAAAAGATATAGAGAAATTAATTAGTGGTTATTGATTATTTAAAATAGAAACATATTTACCATTTTGTTCTTTATATTTGCTAAACTTAGTCATAATTTTCTCAATAAATGAACCCAACTCGCCAGAACTTGTTTCAATAATTGCTTGTTTTATTTCTTTTGGCTCATACACTATTCCATATAAGTAGCGATAAAATGTTCCATCTTTTTTTATAAAAAACAAAGCCGCTGCATGAGAATATTCTCCCGTTCTAGGTTCATATTCATAATAAAAATTTAATTGTTTAGTTAACTTTTTAATTGAATCTTCATCAGCAACTAAAAAATCCCATTTAGCTGACTCTTGCCCAGTCTTAGGTACCCAGACTTTATGTTTTTCAGCTGCAATTTCTACAGTATCTTTTGGATCAAAACTAACTGTTGCTATTCTAAAACCTTCACCAATTTTCCAACCAAGTTTTTTAAGAGAATCAGCTAAATTAACAAATTGTAAAGCACACATTGTCGTACATTTATAATAGTTGAGTGTAAGAATTAATACCTTTTCATTTTTTAATAAATCACTAAAAAAAACTGTATTTCCAGATTGATCTTTAAATTTTAATGATAAATCTAATTTTGTATTTAATTTTTCGTAAATTTCCCCTTGTTTTTCTTGCACTAAAGTTTCAGCATTAATTTTAAGTTGAAATGAAAATAATATCATTCCAGATATAATGAGATTTAAAATACTTTTGTTTTTTTGCAGTAGATTTATTTTTTTGGACATACAAAATTTTCCCTTTTAAAGAGTTTAACAGATGATAAATCGTTGCTCTTCACAGTTGATACCATTAGAATCAAATTTGTTATAATAGGAGGAGCTACTTTGAGCAAAATTCTTTCAGGAAAAATTGTTGTAATTGGTTTTGGAAATATAGGTAAAGCTCTTGTGAGAGGGCTACAAATCACAGGCCATGAAGTCGAAATATACGTTTGTGATAGGGGAGAACTGCCCGCTCATGAAGAATTTCCCGAAGGACTAGATTTTAACAAAATTACATATTTAAATTATGATAGTATCCCTAATTTAAAAAATAGTTTATTTCTAAATGAAAATGATACCATTATATTATCGGTTAAACCACAAAATTTTATTGAAGCCATTGAACGTTGGAAGTCTGTTTTTCTAAATAATCAGAATTTTCCTTTGATTATTTCAGTTCTTGCAGGAACTCCTACAGACGTTATTCATAAATACTTTTCAGAAGAATGCCCTGTTGTACGGAGCATGCCAAATATTGCTGCAACAATCGATTGCTCTGCAACCGTAATTAGTGGCAGCAAAAAAACTCCAAAACATTTTTTGGAACGAGCCAAAATTATTTTTGATGCAGTGGGAAAAACTTGGATTACAAATGAAGATCAACTAGATGCTGTTACTGGGTTGAGTGGTAGTGGTCCAGCCTACATCTACATGGTAATTGAAGCCATGGCAGATGGAGGGGTTAAAATGGGATTATCTCGACAGCTTTCGATAGAACTTGCAACGCAAACTGTATTAGGTGCTGCAAAACTTGTTCAAGAAACAAAAATACATCCTGCTGTTTTGCGCGACCAAGTGACTACACCTGGCGGAACTACAATTAGCGCTATTCATGAATTGGAAAAATTTGGCTTAAGACCCATGCTCATTTCAGCTGTCGTAACCGCTTCAGAACGCAGTGCCGCGTTAGCTAAACTAGTAGAAACAAAAATAAAAGATCAAGTTTAAAATAAAAATAAAATTATTCTTTTCCACCCTTTTATCTCAAACAAAATATTGACTAAAATTTTTTCTCTAAGAAAAAATAGATAAATATTTTTCTTTCCTTTAAACCCTGAAATTACGATATAGCTCTAGCCGACAATGGGCTTGTGCTTTAAGGCTTATTTTCATTTTCGCAACATAGGGAGAAGTCTTATAATGAATATTCTTGTTATCAATAGTGGAAGTTCTTCCCTTAAATTTCAAATAATAGAAACAGATCAAACACTTATAGACAGTTCTACAGACAAAATTAAACTCAAAGGGTTAATAGATAGAATTGGTACACAAGCACTTGCAAAAATTTCGGTCCCAAATGGTATTGAAATAAAAGAGTCAGTGGCAATACGCGATCATTCTGCAGCATTAGATTATATATTCAAAAAAATTACTTCTGGCACGCTTAATTTAGATGGAATTTTTTCATTATCAGATATTCATGCTATTGGACACAGAGTAGTCCACGGTGGTGAAAAATTCTCAAAATCTGTATTAGTTGATAAAACTGTTTTAAAAAGTATTGAAGATTGTATTGATTTAGCACCTCTCCACAATCCTGCTAACTTAAAAGGAATTCAAGCAACATTAGCATTATTTGGTGAAAAAGTTCCACACGCTGTTGTGTTTGATACTGCTTTTCACTCAACCATTCCTGAAGTAAACTATCTTTACGCCCTACCATATCAATATTATCGTCGGTATCGTATTCGGAAGTATGGTTTCCATGGATTATCTCACCGCTATGTAAGTTATCATTATCGCAAAAAAGTAGGTATTGAACGAGATAAAGTAAACATAATTACAGTGCATTTAGGAAATGGATGCTCAATTTGCTCTATCAAAGAAGGAAAATCCTTTAATACATCTATGGGATTCACGCCATTAGCTGGTTTAATTATGGGAACAAGAGCTGGAGACATTGATGCATCAATTCCTGAATATCTTGCTCATAAAGAAGGAATTACTTTATCAGATATAGATATTCTTTTAAATAAAGCATCTGGTTTACTAGGAATTTCTGGTTTAACAAACGACATGCGAGAATTGCTTGATGAAGAAAGAGAACATCATGATAGACGTGCTACTTTAGCTATCGATATGTTTACCATGCGCATTAAACATTATTTAGGCGCTTATTTAGCTGAAATGGGTGGTGCAGATGCTATTATTTTCACTGGTGGTATAGGTGAAAACTCTTCGGAAGTTCGGAGAAGAATCTGCGAAGGACTCCAGTTTTTAGGTATTGAATTAAATGAGCAAGCAAATAAAGAAAAATGTTTAGGAGTTGAAGGAGATATTTCTACTCCAAATAGTAAAGTAAAAGCTTGGGTTATTCCTACAAATGAAGAATTGATGATCGCTCGCGACACTTTTCGTTGTGTGAACGGTTTACCTGCATTTTAAAAATTTTCATTAATCTTTGCATTTAGACATTTAATCTGCTAACTTATTAAATGTCTTTGATATTTTCTGAAGCCCTCTTTTGTTACCATTATTTAATTTAAATCTTGTTTAATTTTTATTTTAACTTTTAGAATAACTCATTTGAGGTGTTTTATGAAACAGAATATTCATTTTGTCCTCAAAAGTTTATTAATTTTAGCACTTTTTTTCTGTGCTAAATTATATGCTAACAATATTAACGCTTACTTAAATAACAATGTACCGAATAACTTTGATGACCTTAAAAAAAATATAGAATCAGCATGTATTTTTGAAAGCCCGTATAATAAAAAATGTATGTCATATTCAACATTCTTTAATGAATATTTTATTAGCAGGGGTAATTTTTCTGTTGAATATAGCAGTTTGAATTTAAACTCAGGCAGTGCAACAACAATAGTTATTTGTCACATAACCAAAAATAAACTTAAATATGTAACAAATCCTTTTTCTATCGAAAAATCTTTTTTAGATTCTGCTGAAAATTTTGAATACCAATTTAATGTTAAATTCAATTGGTTTGTCGATAAAAGTATATTTAAAAATAAGAAATATTTTTTTATTTCTAATCAAAAGTTACAAATAGAATTTATAACAGAGCCAAACAGTATAAATCAGCAGATAGATCAAACTTGTTTGAAGAAGTTATCAGAAGAAATACTTAATTTAAATGGAATGCCATTAACTTAATGCTAAGGTTAGAGCAGCAACATGTGCGATATCTTCTGCTGAAGCTCCTCTGGATAAGTCAGAAAAAGGTTTAGCAGACCCTAATAAAATAGGTCCCCAAGCTTCTGCGCCCCCAATTCTTTGAGTTATTTTATAGCCTATATTCCCTGCATCTAGATCAGGAAATACAAAAACATTTGTTTTCCCTTGTACTTTTCCGTGCGGGTTTTTCCTTTTTGCAACGCTTGGAACACATGCTGTATCAAACTGAACTTCTCCATCAGCAATGATATTTGGATACTTTTCTGAAAATGATTTAAAAGCATTTCTAACTTTTTCAACATCAGGATGTTCAGCGCTGCCAACTGT
The DNA here is from genome assembly GCF_009792895.1 of Pigmentibacter ruber. Lineage (NCBI taxonomy): Bacteria > Pseudomonadati > Bdellovibrionota > Oligoflexia > Silvanigrellales > Silvanigrellaceae > Pigmentibacter > Pigmentibacter ruber. The sequence continues at coordinate 102,456 of NZ_WSSC01000002.1, read as the reverse complement.
AGAAAAACTTAAAAAAGAAACATGCGGAATTTGTCCACTCCAAAAGGCAAATGCTTCTTGCCCTAGATAAGCGATATCAACCAACTCTGCACTGTTTGGCTGCGGTATGACTCCACAGTCTGCAAATAAGACTAAGCCCTCTCCACCAGAAGTTGGTTTCGGCAAGGCTAATAAAAAAGCACTTGTAATTACTTTAGTTTGAGGTTTTAAGCCAACTGTACTCAGAGCTGCACGAATGACGTGAGCTGTAGAGTTTACACAACCAGAAACAACTGCATCGACTTCTCCCAAATAGAGCTTTGCACCACCTTCAAAGGTTGTGTCGCCAATGAAAGGAAGAATTTTATCTGATAAAGGTTTTCCTTTTTTCTCAGCAATTTTCTGCATTACACCCAACGTTTTTTGTTTATTATTTTCAGCTTCTTGCTCATTGCCTAAATAAGATTGAATATTTAATTCTCTTTTTAAAATTTCAGCTGCTTTTACAACCCTCTCATCATTTCCTTCTGGTAATGATATCGTTTTTCCTTTAGCTCGCATAAAAATATTGTCTCTAGCACTGCTAGATAAAGATTGAAACAGCATTTAAATTTCCTTTCCTGAATAATTTTTTAAGATTATTAAAATAAATAAATCTTATAAAAATATCTTTAACTAGGCTACTATAGCACAGCATTTAAATATTCTAAAAAATTTAGCAAACGAAATGAATTATGCTAAGCTTTCTTATCTACTATCAAAGGATAAGACATGAAACATTTCTCACTTTTAGTAATAATAGTTCTACTTATTACCTTAAAGACAGAAACATATGCAAAAAAACTTATAATTAACACACAAGATTGGCCTCCTTATCAAACTATAGACAATGGCCAAGTAAAAGGAAGTGCAACCGAAACTTTAAAATGTGTCCTCAAAAAAATGAAAGTAGAATATTCAATAAAAGTTTTGCCTTGGAAAATTGCACAAGACCAAGTTAAAGACAATAAAGCTGATGCATTTTATTCTGCTGGAATTACTACGGAAAGAAATTCTTATGCAACACCAACCGATAAAATAGCAAATTATAAATGGATCTGGGTATTAAATAAAAATTCAGATTTAGATCCATCAAAACCAGACTTTCTAACAACTGCAACTGTAGCGGCAAAATTTGGGACGGGACCTGAATTTTATTTATACGAGAAAAACTATAAAGTCATAGCTTCCCCAAAAGAACTTATTCAATTATTTGAAATGCTGCGCGCAAAACGTTTTGATGCTTTTCTGACACCTGAAGAGCCTACTTTAGAAGTTTTTAAAAATAACTTAGTAAATAAAGAACATTTTAAATTTATTTTTCACTCGAATAATGCTTTAGTTTTTTATTTTTCTAAAAAATATATTAAAAATAATCCTAATATCATAAAACAATTTAATTTAGCTTTGAAAAATTGTCCTGTAATTTAAAATTTTTTAATCATTATTAAATAAAATATTTATATAAATAATTTATTTATCTACATGAAAAATATCTAGAACTTTCGGCGCTTGATTTTTTGCTCGTTTCTTTTTTGATAAACAAATAACAACACCTACATCAGTTACTTTACCTTTTGAAATAAAAACTGACAAAATATTTGCTCTTTGTAAAATCATATACATTCCAAGACCAGCACTAACATCTCTGTCATTTAATTGATGAGATTCTTGGGTGCCAGTTTTGAAAATAAATTTTACATATTTTGACATTATTTGTGGATTTAATCTTCCAAAATTATCTCTTACAGAAATAGCCAGGTCTTTGCCATTAAATCCCCATTCCAAAATAACTTTTTCATTATCCTCTAAATCTACTGGAATAGTTCTAGGTTGCTTTTCATGCTTAGGATTGGCATCCCAAATTGCATTCATCAATAGCTCTTCCTGAATTTCAACAGCATACTGAGCAAAAGTAGGACTTTGTTGCCCAATTAAAGGCTCTAACATTTCAAAGAATTTTTCCATCTCTTCGGCTAATTTGTTTCTTTCTTTTGAGCTTCTAACATCATAAGTTTTAATGATAGGAAGCTGAATGCCATTACCAGCGTCGCTAGCAATTCCTTCCATTTGAATTAACGCACGAACGCCCATAATTTGACTGCTATCTGTACTTTTTAGTCCATTTTTAATGGCAAATTGTCTTGTTAATGCTTGATTTACTCTTTCAACTAAAAAATCATTTTCATTGTAAACAACATAATGATTAAAGCCATCAATATCTGATAATCCTTTAAAATCAGGAATTTTAACTACATTCGCAATTAACATATTCACAGCATTTTGAGACTTCTTTGTATGGACATCAGTCAAATAGATTTCACAATCTTTATCGTCTGTTGCCAGTACGTAGTCTTTTTCAACCATTTCCTTAAGAGATTGCTTAATGCCTTCATCCGAAACATCAAGAAATACTTTAAAATTCTCCAAGGGGCTCTCCTCATTTAACATATAGCTCGTTCATATTTCGATTCTATCTAAAATTTCTTGAGTTTTGATGTGTCAAAATAAGAGGCAGAGAAAAATGGGATCATTCATTGTTTTTTTTCAGGACAACACCAAAAAAGCCATCGAGATCATCTGGATTACCAGAATAGATAAGAAGTTCATTTTCTCTGGTCACATATTTTTTATAAAAATCATGGATTCTGTCCGAAGGATTAATCTTTTCAAATTCAGGGTGTTTTTCTAAAAATTGACTAATTTGCTGAGTAGTTTCCTCTATTTCAAAGCTACATACAATATAAATGAGCTCTCCACCCACTGTGACATTTTTTGCTAGTCCATCTAGAAGTCTTGCCTGTTCCATTGCACAATTTTGAATATCACTGAGAGTTCTTAGCCATTTGATCTCAGGATGTCTGCGAATCACACCCATTGCAGAACAAGGGGCATCTAATAAAATTTTATTAAATTTTTTGCCAATACATTGCTCAACCGCATCACCATGTAAAATCTGAGCTCCTTCCAAACCAACACGTGTAAAGTTTTCACGGAGTATTTTTAATCGCTTCTGGGCAAAATCACAAACTGTTAAATTCTGAGCTTCAAGACCAGAATCCCAAAGGTAAATTGATTTTCCACCTGGAGCAGCACATGCATCAAGACACTGATCTGTTGGAGACGGTTGAACTAAACAAGTAGCTAATTGTGCCGCTTCATCTTGCACTATATAGCAACCTTTATTAAAGGCTTCACATTCGTTAAATTTAGGTAAAGTTTCAATGCGCAATGTTCCAGGAAGTGGTCGCCAAGAACTTTCTATGGATTGTGTCTTCAATAAATACGTGGCTAAATCTTTTTCTGAATTTGGCAATTCATTTCTCGTTATTTGGCGCAAACTATTTTTTGGTATGCGATTATTATTTGCCAATAAATATTCAAACCTTTCCAAAGTAAGCTGTTTATACCAACGCTCAACCATCCATTGCGGAAAAGAATGATGCATTGAATAATATTCAACAGCCTGTGTTACTTTATCGGGTTTAGGAAAATATTCAGATTTTTTTGCGACTCTTCTTAAAATTGCATTAACTAAGGAAGCTGCATTTGGCACACCAACTTGCTTTATTGCTTCAACTGTCTCAGATACTGCTGCTCTTTCTGGAACTCTATCCATATAATATATCTGATAAGTACCTATTCTTAAAGCGTTTGCTACTCTTGGATCTAAGCTTGAAAAAGATCTGTCTAACATATGTGACATAATCCAATCCATTTTTGCCAGCCAACGTAATGAACCAAAAACCATTTCATAAATAAAAGCTTTATCGAGAGATCGTAAATTAGGATGACTTGCAAACAGTTTTTCCAAAGCAACATCTGAATGGATATTACGGGTTAAAACGTGTGTTAAAGCATCAATGGCAATTGCCCTTGTCAGGGAGCCAGAGCGGGTTGACATAGTTAAAACTCCAAAAAATTTCTTTGAATTCAAATTCTTGCCTATGAATGTTCAAAGTTTGGCAATATAATTGGTTTAAGAGTTTCTTCAGTGTTGCATTGCAAACACTTCCAGGCAAATGAAGAAAAAAAAGCACCACATCTCGCACAGCTATGTGAAAGATATCCTATTTTTGCAGCTTCACTGAGTTGGACAATAGAAGCTAAATAACCTTTATTTTCTCCTAGAATTGCAAGCACATCATCCAAATACTTGCTTTTTTGAAACTCAGGTGACTTCTCTAACAGAAGAGTAGCATGAAAGATAGATGCCCAAAGGAATTTTTGCGCATTAATTTCTAATTTATCCGTCCGTAAGACAGATTTAAATTCGTTTTGCACTATTACATAACTTTGTAAAACCTCTCTCTCTTGACTCATTTTTAAAATAATTTCGGCTAAATACTTCGCCACTGCTGCGGGTGATATCTTAGATATCTTATAAATATCATTTAATGCATCTAAAACTGCCGCAAAAGCCATCCATTTCGTTTTCATATCTGCTGAAGAATTTGTCCAAAAATCTTGCGTTGTAGCCTGCCACAACAAAATCATAGCGCGTGCAGATTGTCCATCCCATCTTAGGGCTGTCCTAGCCAAATCTACGGTTTTTTCAACTTTATCTTTTTCAGGCAATTGCCCCTCAGCTATTTTACAAATAGCATGTGCTATTTGTAACCTTACTTTACTGTCAGATTGAATCTGAATTGAATTCAAAATATTTAATAATTTATCTGGCAAATGCCCTGAAGTACAAACATATAAGAGATGTTCAAACACTTGCAAATTATTTGAATTTCTCTTAAAGAGTTCATAAGCTGTATCAAAAGAACGTAGATATAATCCAAGTGAAGCGTACACTTGTGATAATTCGAAAAGAGCTCTATTTGTTTCTTGTTTGGAAACAGACTCATTCGTTAATATTTCGATATAAATATTTATAGCTTCTTTTGAATTTCCAATTTGAAAAAAATTACGTGCTAACACAAATGCTTCTGATATTTTAATAAGCCTTTTTAATTGTTTATAAATAATATGCACTTCAGAGCTTAAATATTCATCATTCGTAAGAGCTCCACTTTCCTGCAAAATCTTAAGTTTTGGATGCAAATCTGAACTGATTTTTTGCTCACTTGAGGCATACTGAGAAATTTTCCGAAAACGTCTTCTAAAAGTGCGCCATAATGAAGGAAAGAGAATACCAAAGACAATTCCAACCGAAAGCCCTGCAGCAAGAAAAAAACTTGCTTCAAAAGTATCCCACATAGGCAAGCCATCATTAACCGCTGTGGTAAATTGTCTAGCCACTTATATTCTCCTATATTGAGATTTAAAAAAGTCTAGCATATGCTTCTCTCTTTGTCGTCCCTAGTATTGACCATTATGTTAAATATTAAGGAACAGATTTTTGCAATCACCTTTTTAATAAGAAAAATTTAAAAGATTATTTTCTGAGAATTTGCTAAATAACTAAGAGATAGAATTTTATGGAGGGTCTGAATGACCGAAATGATTTCCAAACATAATAGAATTATTATAGCTATTCCTGCTCGCTTTGGTTCAACACGATTACCTGGAAAACCTCTTTTAAAAATAGGCAATTCTAGCATAATTTCGATGGTAGCACAAAAAGCAAATCAATTAGCATACAAAATAAAAAATGAATTAAATATCCAAGCAGAACTAATTATCGCAACAGACGATCAAAAAATTTATACTGAAGTAAATCAGTTAGGTCTAAAAGCAGTAATGACTGATTCAGATTTGAAAAATGGAACCGAAAGAGTTTTCGTTGCTGTTCAGCCCAGAAATGAAAATACACAATTAAACGCCGATGATTTAATTATTAATATTCAAGGTGATGAACCTTTTTTTTCTATAAATGATATATTTGAACTAACTAAACAAATGTTGATTAATGATACTACACCGATGGGGACAATGGCGTATAAAAGAAATGAATTAGATTTATTTTTCAGTAGTTCTGTAGTCAAAGTAGTTAAAGATACAAATTCCAATGCTCTTTACTTTTCAAGATCTCCCATTCCTTTCCCAAAAGATATATTGGGAGCCACAGGTCTAGATTGGTTAGATAAAATTCCGCAATTAAAAAAGAATTCAGTGCATTTCTATCACCACGTTGGGGTTTATGCATTCCGCTACTACGCACTTAAAAAATTTGCTACTGAATTAGTCACAAGTTCTTTGGAAACTTATGAAAGCCTGGAACAACTAAGAGCTATGGAAGCTGGTTGGAATATTTTAGTAACTGAATGCCTGCACCCACCGTTTGGTATTGATACTCCTGAAGATCTTAGAAAAGCACAGAATTATGAAAAAATTTAATATTATATGTTGTAAAGTTATTCATTGCTTTCTTTTATTTTTTCTTATTTCATATAGTAATTTTACTCTCTCGGTACCATTAAGTTTCTTGCAAAATAACGGAACAAACATGAAAGATACTGAGTGGCAAACATTAGAATCAAATAATTTTATAGTATATTTTCCTAAAGAGGCAAAAGAAATAGCAAGCTACTCCATTCAATCACTAGAAAAAAGTTATCCCTATTTATCTTTTTTAATGGGAACAAAACTAGACAATAATTCTCTTATAAATTTAAATAGAGATAAAAATAAAACTGTCTTCTCTAAATTTTCCAAAATACCATTTATAATAGGGAATCATTATGATGGAGCTGGTTTTGCAAATCCTGTTACATTAAATATTGAAGCTCAAATTTTACACAATAGACCTTCATCTTTTTTTCAACATGAATTAGTCCACAGATTAATGTATGAACATAACAATTTTTCTGTTGGTCCTCTTGGCAGGCTTTTTAGTTTAGCTATGATGCCCACTTGGTGGATTGAAGGATTAGCAGAGTATTTAACAAATAGTGTTGGAGAAGATAATGCTACCAACATTCTAAAAACAATGGCATTACAGAATCATTGGCCATCATGGGATAGACTTCATTCATTATACAAAGCAGATGATGATACAAATTTAAGAGGATATGTTATTTCTGGGTATTTTTTAAGATATATTTTCTCTAAAATAAAAAACAAAGACCTATTTCAAATACATCAGGAAATTTCACTCCAAACTGTAATACCACCGTTTTATAATGCTGTTGATTCATGGTTAAATGAAAATTTAGGAAAAACTAGTGAGGAATTGTATGGTAATTTTAAAAATGAACAAGAAGATTACTGGAAAAACAAAACAGCAAATTACCCAAAACTAGTTGAACTTATTAATTTAAAAAACAAAATTCCCCAAAAAAATATTTTTCCTCTAATCAACATTGATAATAAAACTTATTTTTCAAAACTAGTTGCGAAAAAATCCCCTTACAATAGTGCATTATTTTCACAAGAGAATGAAAATGAGAAAAGAATTTCTGTTGAATTTTTTGGTTCTAGTATTTTTGCAGTGAATAGCTCTAAATCTTTTGAATTAGTTACTTCAACACTTGATTTTTATTCTAATGGAAAAAATGGACACAATATTCTAGTCATTAATAGCAATGAACCAATCGAAAAAATCCAAAAGAACAATTTTACTTCAAAAGAGATTCCTTTTTCATCAGAAAAAAATCCATTTTATATTGATTCAATAAATTCTATCCAAGATAAAAAATATATAATATCTTCTATAAGTAATGGAAACACTGCGCTTAATATACTTAATACAGAAAATATGAAAATTGATTTAATAGAAAAATTCAATTTTCCAAAAAATTTAAAAGTTTTATATAGTCAAAATAGTTCAGAATGTTTTTATTATATTTTAGATTCAGACGAAAACCTAACTTCTTTAAAAAAACAATGTATCAGTAATAATATTATATCACCTGCAATTGAAATAATCCCTGAGAAAAAATTTAATATAAAAGAAGCCTATGTTCGAAATGAAAAATCAATAATTCTAAAAGTTGCTTGGGATGAAGTTAATGCTATTCTTGATTTTAACCCTCTCAATAAAACTTATTCTTTTTTATTTGCATTCCCTGATTGGATTGAAAATATATCACCGGCAGCAAATGATCCTCAAAATAATATGACATTTTGGCTATATTATAAGGGAGAATATTTTTTAATAAATACAAATTTAAATAATGCGAAAGAAAATTACTTTCTTTTAAATAAAAAATTTGAAAATTCAGAAAAAGAAAATTTATTTTATAAGGAATATGTTCCACCATATAAGAAAATTTTTGCTAATAATATAAAATTATTTTCTGCAGAAGATATCAAAAATATTTCACTTGCCGAAAATAATGAAAAACAACTAGAATTCCAAGAAAAAGAAAAATATGCTTATTATGATTCAAGATTTTTATTTGCATATCCATATGGACTACCAGACTTTTTAGGCGGACCTAGTATTGGTTTATTTTCCATTCCTCTAATGGACCAAATTGAAAGATATAGAATTATATTATTTGGTGGATATAATTTTTATTTAAATGCACCTTCAGGCTCTATTGCTTATGTGAATAATAGAATTTTTGATAGCTTTTCTATCAGTCTTTATGCAAATCCATATTTTAATGGGTATTATGATTCTATTCAAAATAACAATACTAAAATAAGATACTATAATTATCTACAGCAAAGTGGTGTATCCTTTAATGCAGGATGGAAATATCTGTTTTTAAATTCAGTTTTTTCGAGTCAAATTTCATTTTACAATTTACAACCCTACGGAAATTTAACCACAGCTCCAACGCGTGTTGGTGCACAATATGCTAATATATTAAGTTTATCAGGTATGTTTAATTTTGATCTCATCAACACAGCTTTTTATCTTGCAAATAATGAAACAGTTAATGGAGAATGGTTAAAATACACTATGCAACCAGCAATTGGAGGTACAAAGTATTATGGTTTAGGTAACTCAGAAGATTCTAGAAAAAATAATAATGGAAATCTTGATTATTATAATTTAAATGTTTCCTTAATAAATAAATTAAGTTTCTTTAAAACAATGCTTTCTATATCAGGAAAGTTATCCACAACACAGGGTAGTAATACTCTAAATATTAAAGAAATTTATTCACCATATCAATCTTACATTCTTGGTAGTACAACATCACTTAATTTTATTAGTTATCCGATAATAGGAAACGGATCACTTTTCGAATTACAAGCAGGAAATTGGAGTTATGCAGGAACAATTGCGTACGATTTTCCTTTATATCCATCTTTTGAAAAAAAGTTTCTCTTTTCTTACTTAAATAATTGGCGTGGAATAACCTCACTTACCAGAGGCGGTGTGAGTTCAAATGAAGTACTCTCTAACTTTTCTGGAATAACAAGTGCAAGCATTGGTAGTTCAATTGATGTTGATATCAAAGGTTTTCAACTTTTTCCTTCCATTTATTACAGTTGGGTTGTTGGCCATGAAGAAAATTGGTATGTTCTTTTTCAATTAAAATTTATGGATTTTTTATAATTTTTTTATTATATGAAATTTTACTTAAAAAATATCATTTGTCATGTTTGAATAAGCAATCAAATAAATCCTTTTCCAAACTATTGAGAAAATTGCAAATAAGATGTAATATCACTTTCGATTCAATATGCTCCGTTCTTTAAAACATTTGTTACTTCGTAATGCATAAACTAACTATTGAAAAGTTAATTTTTCAACAATAGATAAGTTTAAAATAAAGAGAGATAAAATGTTGAGTAAAGTTAATTCTATATACCAATCCTGTGAAAAACAAAATGTTCATATTTGTAGTTCAATTCAAGAAAGTGGGATACTACTGGGTATACAAACTAACAATATGCAAGTAGCAATACAATCAAATAATTTTAACAATATTTTTAATTACGATATTATTTACCAACCTATTAATATTCTATTTTCGCCTGATTCAATGTTAAAATTTATAGATATATGTGAACAGTTAACAAAAAAAAAACTAGACAGTAGAGTTTTAACCGTATTAGAAATAATATGTAATAAAAAAATTTATGAATTATCATGTTTCATTTATAAAACATGTAGTTATATAATTTTAGAATTTCAAAGTAATATAAATCTTAGTAAAGTTTACTACGATAAGAAATATTTTGAACAAGTATATCTATATATTAAAGAAGCTGAAATCAATGAAGATGAAATGATAAAATATATTTGTAAATTTATAAAAAATATAACTTGTTTTGATAGAGTTTACTATTGCGAATTTCAGGAAGATGAAACTGGTTTTATTAGATGCTGTTTAAATAATTCAAATTTAAATTCACTTTTAAATCATCACTTTCCAGCATCAGATTTACCCAATTCTGTTAAAAATTTATATAAAAAAAATAGATATAGATTGATATCGGATATACAAAATAATAATATTGAAATATTTGGTTTAAACAAACCATTAGATTTAACCCAATCATTTTATCGAAAAATTGGGAGTACTCATATAAAATATCTGCATAATATGCAGGTTAGATCTTCCGCTTCATTTTCAGTAGTTGTAAATAATAAGCTCTTTGCTTTATTTGGTTGCCATTCAGTTCTCCCCAATTATACTGAAAAAGTAGTTTTAGCAAAAATTCATATTCTGATAGAACTTTTTTCAAAAAGACTAGAAGATAATTTAAATCAAAAATTTAAAATGAATATCTATAAAAAAAATATTTATATTCAAAAGTTTATTTCAATTTATCAAGATCAAAACAAAAACTTAAATAACATACCCAAAGAAAATTTTGATTTACTAAAAAACACTTTTCAAGCTAATCATATATTCTTTCGCAGTAATAAAAAATGGGGTAATGATCATGAAATTCCAACTGAATTTAAAAATTTAATACTATCTTTTCTGAAGAATTATAAGGATAAAGAAAATATAATTTTAATAAACAGCCTTGCTAGTATCAATGAAGAATTTCGAAAATTTGCAAAAGATTTAGCAGCAGGAATGTTACTTTTAAAATTTGATAAAAATTTTTCAAATTTGATTATTTTTCTTCGCCCAGAAAGCCTCCAACAAATAAGATGGTGTGGTAATCCTAATGATCTAGATCTGCAAACAGATGGTTTACTTAATCCAAGAAATTCCTTTCAAACTTGGTATGAATCAGTAGAATATAGTTGTAAAGCATGGGATAATATAGACTTAAAATTAGCACAAAATTTGTACTATGAATTTCTTCCAAAGTTTTACTTGTATGAAAAAAATATCAAAAAATATCTTTCTATGAATACGTTAAAATTCCTTCGTAAGAAAAACTACATTAATAATATATTATCATTTTTAAAAAAATAGAATTATGTAGCTTTAAATTCATTCGCAAAACAATCAAATGTACTTTTTGCAGTCTCTAAAATTTCTAATTTAGAGTGATTACTTATTGCTTCATAGCTATCTAAAAGTTTTAAAAAATTTTTCCATTTAATAAAATTATCTTTTCCATAGCCATATAAGTAATGTAAATTTTCTTTAAATTCTTCTCCAAAAAGTGAAAGTAATTTAGAATATAACATTGTAGCTCCTAATACAGATCCTTCTAAAACATACAAAGCACCTATCATTTGAAATTTTGTTTCAATTTTAGGCAAAAAATTTGTGGATTTTATCTGGGAAAAATCTACATTTAAATTTTTTAAGTCAGAGAGTATCAATTCTGTTTTAAAACTTGGTTCAAAACTAATTTCAATTTCAGTCTTAAATTTTTTATCATAAATTTGTTCTATAGGAAAAACTATTTTGAAGAAGACAATTAAAAATTTTATGTAATCCATTTTTGATACATTATCTTTGCTAAGGTAATTTAATTTTTCAACAATATCATGATTATTTTTTGTTTGTTCCCTCAGTAACTGTCTAATATTCATTTCTTTTAGACTATTTCTAAGATTATTCTCCATAAATTTTTACTCCTTCTTTATTTATCACATTCAGTAATTAATTTACATTAATAAAAAACTAAATAAAGATTTTTTTATATTTTATATATTTAATAAATATATAAAATACAATATTGCTAAAAGACTATTTAAACACAATTTTAAAGTTTTATTTATCTAAATATTTAAAATTAATACAATCTATAATTATCGCTTTAATTCTGAATTGTTTTATTAAGTAAAACTATTTTATTTTAAAATAGCCAATATTTATTAATATTTTTAGAAGATAATTGACTTATAATTCTAATATAATATAACAAAATCTACATTTAAAGTTATTGGTATTCTTTAGAAAAAAGAATACCTATATTAATAGCTAAAATAACAATTATTGATCTAATTTATTGGAGAACTTTGTGAAATTTAAAAATCAATTATTATTATTGATGCCTGTTTTATTATTCTTTTTAGTAACAGCATTTTACTTTCTAAAAAAAAATATAAAACACAATAATTACAATAACTTATGCAAAATAGAAAATAGAGGCGCATTTGATATTGGTTCTGGAGCTACAAAAATTCAAATTGCAAAAGTAAAAATATGCAATGATGAACAAGTAAAAATTGAACAAGTATATTTCAAAAAAAATATTGCTGTTAAATATTCACAAGATCTTGCTGAGGGAAATCAAAACATTTTCTCGCAAAAAATCATTCAAGAAGGAATTAATGCCTTGCATGAATTGAAATCAGAAGGTTTGGAGCATCTAAAAAGTAAATGCGGTGAAAATTGTCAAGTCGATGTCTGGCGCGGCATAACTACAGAAGCTTTTAGAAAGGCCTTGAATTGGCGTGAAGCGCAAAAGAGTTTAGCCTCAACTACTTCGGGATTGCTTTTAAAACGATTAAATCAATCGGAAGAGGCCTTATATGGGTTTTATCCTATTACAAAGCTAAAAGATTTCAATAAAAATCAACACGTTGTATGGGATATGGGAGGAGGATCAACTCAAATTACAGCTTTTCATTCTTCTTTTATTGAAAAAAATTTTAGTAATCAAGGAGCTGAAAGTATAGAAACAGATTTAGGATCTAGTTCTTTTAGCCACTTTCTGAAAAAAATACTTCTTGTTACTGAAAAAAAGAAATTAGAGTCACTAAACCCAATTAATAACTATAATTTTTTGGAAAAATACGCATTAAAATATGTACAAAATAAAATAGATTTTTCATTTCAAAGTAAGCCAAAAAAAACGGAAACTTTTTCTGAACTATATAGTAATAAAGATTATGTTGCAGTTGGTGGTCTACTGTCAATCTCTCTTCCTGAGGCTATGACGTTAATTGAACCAAAGTTTAAAAAATATGATTATGCTAGCATTCAAAAAATATCAGAAGTACCTTCTATAAATAAGGAAGATTTACAAAAAATATATCAAAAATTAAAGAAAATGAGTGATTCTGAACTTGAAGATTTTTCTGATAAAATGGGGATGAATAAAAACTATTCAAAAGTTTTGAGTTCAAATTTGTTACTTGTGTTGAATTATATGGATAGTTCATTAAAAATTAATAAAATAACTCCTATTTCAATTGATGGCACTGACTCTATATTACTGAGTAAAGATATCTATAATAAAACCTACTGGGAACAAGATTCAGTTATAAATTAATTACTGCTATATGAAGAATATGCTCTGGCATAGGAAGGATCCCAATATTCTTTTCTTATTTTTGATACTAGTAATTCAGAATGAATAAATATACCAAATTCTGCGTGATTATTGTAATATAAATTCTCCGAACCTATATAAGCCATCCTATTATCTGCCATTATTAACTTAACATGATTTCTTGCACTACCATATTTGTAGTCATTGAAATTAAACCATCTTGCAATTCTTAAAATACTTAAGCGTTCTAGAGCACCAGTAGGATCAATACTAAAAGTGTCAATAGTGTTTTTTATAATACATTTTATTGTTGCTTTATCGCTTGATGAACTTTCTGTATATCCTAATAGAGTTCCATGTGCTGAAAATGACGATAGTAAAATATTCACTTTCACACCTCTTGAAAGAGCCTTTCCTATTACAGCACAGGTTGAATTTTGGATCTCAGTGCTATTTGGAGTTATATTTCTAATACTCTGTTGTGATATATTTATTTCATATTGAGCATTATCCATCATACTCATCAAAGCATTTGTAGAAAATTCAGCATCATTATAGTCTCTTGCACTCATCATTTTTCCTGCACTTAAAATATATTCTTTGTGATAATTCTGGAGGATTACTGGTATATTAAAAATATTTAAATTTGGATTTGATTGCTCAAACCAACGATTTGAAACAGTACATTCTGATTTTTCAGTATTTGTACAGGCTATACTATTTAAACTAAATTCATCTCCTAATTTACTTTCTAATGCTATTTTACTCAAATATACTCTTCCTAATTCTGCAATATAAGGAAGATTTAATTCTATTGTCAAATCATTAACTGGATCTTCAAGATCATCATAATCATTATCTGGAAAATTTGTTCCACCAGTAAATAGCTGATCTCTATCTATTGCAATAATTTTTGAATGATTAAATGCTACTGGATTTCTATAATTTATAACACTTAAATCTAAATAAGGTGAAATCCCTTCAGGCAATAAGTAATCAATTACTTTTTCTGTTGCATTTTTAGTTGGCAGTGGAGATGCTTTATACATACTAAACATTATTCTTACTCTTATAAATTTTTGTTGCTGAAAAGATTTTTGATTTAAATAAGATATAGCTCTTTTTAAAGCCTCTTCCATTGAATTCCCAGGTGTAAACCACAAAGTAGAAATATGTACTACGTCTTCAGCTCTTGCTACCGAATATTCAACATAATCTACAAATTGTTTTGTTGGATATTCTTTGGTTATTGGTGTTCTCCATAAGTTAATTGAATAATCATTGATATTGTGACTCCAGTTATTTAAAGGTATAAGGCCTACTAATCCTCCCCAATTAGGCTGATTTTCTTGATATTTTAAGTATAAGCTTTTCATAAAATTATAAGATAGATAAAGATCTGAATTGTTATTTTGTGCATTTGCATAATATTTTATAAAACACAAACAAATTAAGATCATCATTTTTAATTTAAAAAGCATAATATTTCCTTATATATTAATTATTTACTTATTATATTTGATTATTGTTTTAGACCGAAAGATACGATATAATACAATAGTTATAAAAAAAAAGAAAGAAAAAAAAGTAAATATATTTTAACATATTTTCTTTCTCTAAAAGAAAAACCCTAGTTCTCATCCTAAGAACTAAGGCTTTTCTTAACTTTTGAATTAACTATTTGTTAAATACTGCTAATGTAAATCCATGTAATTTAGAGCCAGCTCCCATAGGAGGTGTATCTTTTAATACTTCATTACATTCACTAAGTAATCCAGTTGCAGAGTTAATACTACAAGCTGATATTTTACCACTCCAGCGGCTTAATACATACAATTTATCATTGAAGTATTTCACTGAATAAGGGCTTTTAATTCCAGATTCTGCATCTTTACAATCACTAAGATCACCAGCTGCAGAAATTATACAACGTGTTAAAAAGCTTCCTTCATTTGGTATGTAAATATAGGAAAATGTTCCTTTAGTTGAAGTTGTTGTAATGATATCAATTAGAGTAGGAGAGTTTCCATCTTTAAATGAACCTGATGAATTACATTTAGTAATAGCTCCAGTAGCTGCATCAAAGTCACAAATAAAAGCTTTGTGTGCACCATCACCTGATGTAATGTATGCTTTTTTATCTTTGAATTCTATTGAGTCTGGGTGGTTAATGTCTAGTGCTTTAACACATTTTTCAATATTACCAGCGGCTTCATTAAACACACATCTACCAATTTTGTTATCAAAGTAACTTGTAAAATATAAGTATTTATTTACAATTTTTATATCATGGATATCTGAAAATGAATTTATCGGTATTAAACTACAGTTAGATAAAGTATTATCTGTACCAATTATACATTTAGTAACTGAAGCACCATTTTTATTACCAACATATAAATTACTTCCATTTACTATAGAAGCAGTTGGCCCATTAAATGCGGATCCTGTTTCTTTACAGTTTTTTAATGAATTATTTGATAGATCTATTGTACATGCATAAACTTTATTAGGAGTATTTGCTGATAAATAAGCCGTTGCTGCAGCTATCGTTGGGGCATTTGTATAAACGTAATAAGCAGTTCCTTCTTGGAAATTAGCAAAAGTATTTTTATCAGTAAAACGTTTACAATCTTCTAAGTTAGAATTATTTGCATTTACTGCACAAATAGTAATTTCACCAGAAGAAATACTAGTTACATAAGCAAATCCATTAATAATATTTATTGAACGTGGAGAGTAATAATTGTCGGCACCAGTAGCAGAACAATTTTCAAATGTACCATCAGCTTTGATACCGCATTTATAAACCTTACTATCTCCTTCTGCTGCAACATAAGCTAATCCATTATAAATAGCTATACCGTTTGGTTTAACAAATGTGAAGTTTGTTGATGAACAAACACCAATAGATTCATCACTATTAATAACACATTTTTCAACAATATTTTTCTCATAATTAGTCAAATAAAAGTATTTATTTGCTAAAATAATACCAATTGATTTTACGCTAGTTGGACTAAAATTACATCCACTTAATGTACCAGTTTTGCTATTAATAGCACACTTAGTTACACCACCATTGTAATTTGTAACATAAATATAACCATTTCTATTTGTAATAGCTGCTATATTATTGAATACAACTCCATCTGGTGTTTCTTTACAATTACTAAAGACACCAGTTGTTTTTTCAATTTGACACATAGTAATAGTACCTGAAGTACTCCACTTTTTGTTGTTGGTTACATATGCATAGTCACCATTAATTGTAATACCAATAGGGTCTGAGAAACTACCCCCAGTCGCTATACAATCCTTTAATAAACCTTTTTCCTGAATTATAGTACATTTTGAGACTGTACTTTTATCTCTATTCACCACATAAAAGTAGTAAGTTTTCTCAACTACTAATGGTTTTTGCTGTTGAGGAGAAACAGTAATATCTCCACTTGAGGAGCCACCTCCTCCCCCTCCACCGCCACCTCTACTACAGGCAACAGCCAAAAGGGAAACTAAAATAGCGGTTCGCAATTTTGTAAACATAACTTCTCTCCTTTGCTGAAAAGAGTATTTGCAAACAACCATTTCTTTATCGGGTTCTTTCCTATTCAATTTAATTATTGCGAATAATTAACACAATATTCATAGCTTTCATAGACTTAAGTTTAGAAATTTTGATACTAGTTTATTTATTCAGACTTAAAATGGATTTCTGAGGATTGACTAGTATTTGCTTATACTATAAATTTTTAAATTTGTTTAAAAGGTTGAATTATGCTCGAAATAAGGAATAAACATTCAATAATATTTGATATGGACGGAGTAATTCTAGATTCTGAACCATTATGGCTTGAAGCTGAGTTACAAGTATTTAAATCATATGGTCTTCTATTAACCCCTAAAGATTGTGAACTTACTAAGGGTCTTCGTCTCGTTAATATTATCGATTTTTGGTACAATAAATATAATTGGAATAATGTTTCTAAAGAAGAAATAGTCAAAAAACTTGAAGCTAAAGTAATAGAATTAATTACTGAAAAGGCAATTGTAAAAGAGGGGCTGTTTGAATTATTAAATAAATTAAAAGAAAAAAATATAACATTAGCTATATGCTCATCCTCTCCTTTATCTTTAATTGAAGCAGTATGTAACAAATTTAATTTATTTTCCTTTTTTGAAATACTTCAATCTGCTGAAAATTGTGAATTTGGTAAACCACACCCCGAGCCTTATATCTCAACTATGTTAAGATTGAAAACAACTTATGAAAAATGTTACGTTATTGAAGATACTGTAACAGGCGCTATATCAGCTAAAGCTGCGCGTATGAAAGTAATTGCTATACCAGAAGGTGACAACTATTTTTCATCTAAATATGACTTCTGTGACTATAAGTTTAGGACTCTTTCAGATATTATTCCATTTATCAGTTAGTCAATATTTAAATCATTCTAAAAAATTTATATTTCCAAATTAGAATACCATACTGCTCAAGCTTTTTTTAGCATTCCTTGCCGAGAACTTGCAAGAACAATAGTTTCAGTATCAAAAAAATAGAATGAGGGAATAAAAAAAACCCTCTTTTGGTTAAAAAAGAGGGTTTTTTTATTGCTTCAAAAATTAACGACGGATATTTAATTCGCCAATAATTTTTTGATAACTGGCAACATTTTTGCGCTTTAAATAGTCTAATAAGCTACGACGTTGACTAACTAAAGATAATAAACCACGACGGCCAGCAAAATCTTTTGAATGGGCACGAAAATGGTCTGTTAATTGGTTAATACGAGCTGTAAGCAAAGCAATTTGTACTTCTGGAGAACCTGTATCAGATTCGTGTGTACGATATTTAGATATAATTTCTGCACGTTGTTCAGTAGTAATTTGCATGGTAATTCCTTTCTTTAAGGGATATATCCCCTAGGTAAAGTATTGATACAGGAAAACAACAAGTAATAGCCCCATGCTTGTGTGCTAAAAACCGATTGTTCCTAAAGAAGCCTTATAAGCTTCGCCGCTTTTACTACCATTTCATTTATAGGAAGGCAATCTAAAAATGACTTTTCGCTTAAAAGCAGGATTTTCATTTGGCGGCTGGATTGAGGAAATAGTCAATCCAGATAAGGGAAATGATTTGATTCCTGAAGGGATAGCCACCTTTAGTGATGAGTACTACTTATTCAAAGCCTTCTTAAGTGGTATGAAAAATAGCTGCATAGCAAACCCTAACCCCTCCGTTGGATGTATAATAGTTAAAAACAACAAAATAATATCTTATGGTTGCACTGAGAAATGGGGTGATCGACATGCAGAAAGAGTTGCTTTTGAACAACTTCCTGCCGATTTGCTAGAAGATTCAACTATTTATGTAACTTTAGAACCTTGCTCACATGTTGGAAAACAACCTCCCTGCGTCAATCTTTTCCAAAATAAAAAAATTAAAAAAGTAGTTATTGGTTGCAAAGACCCTAATCCTTTAGTCAGTGGAGAGGGAATTAAGATTTTAACAGGCCAAGGTCTTGCCCACCCAAATTTTACCTTTGCAAATGAAATAAAAGCTTTTAATTACCCATTTTTTATTCAGCAGGAGAAAAAAAGGCCCTTCTTTGCTCTAAAATGGGCTCAGACACTTGATGGATGCTTGGCTGATGATTTGAATGGTTGGAAATGGATCTCTGGTGAAATGTCCCGAAAATATACGCATTGGCTGCGCCAGAAATATGATGCCATATTAGTTGGAGCTGGCACTGTATTAAATGATTATCCCTCACTTGATATAAGAGATCTTGATATTCAATTCAAACGAAATCCTATTAAAATGATTTATGACCCAGGTGGTAAAATACTTAGTTGCTCCATAGAGCAACAACAAAAATTAAAAGATAAAACTTTAAAAAGTAAACAAAAAATTATCCTTTTTATTTGTGAAAATATTCTTTCTAAATTTGCAAATAAAACAAATAATGACTGGTTAAAATTTATTTTTGATAATGAAAAAATTATTATTTCCCAAATTCAAACAACTATGCCTGTAACAGAAAGCATCCAAAGCTCAATTGAAAAAATTAATTTTATTCAAGAGTTTGGCAGACCATTTCAAAGTGTTTTAGTCGAAGGAGGCCCTCGCTTACTTAGTGCTTTTATTGAAGAAAATAACTTTGATTTAATTCACTTATTTATCGCCCCATTTTTTCTAGGTGGAGAAAAAAATAAACTATTCTCTAAGATAACAAAATCCTTGATTAAAAATGAAACAAAAGAAATAAACAAAGAAAAACGTTACTATATTGCTAATAAAGCATTTTTAAATAATGATATTTTACTTGAAATAATGCAAAATAATAATTAAAAATAAGATTGCCCAGTATTTAATAATCTATAATATTTTGCTGGCCTGTGAAAAATAATTGGTGCAATTTGATTTGCTATAACAACTCTATTTAATAATTTATTCCCCTCAATTCTAACTTTATTATTAGAAACTTTAGAGCAAATTCGCACATATATTCCTTCGTTTAATTTAATTGCGCAAACTACTTTATTTAAATTATCAATTTGTGAAAGTTTTCTCCAGATAAATCCAACATAATCACCATAGTTATAATAAGGGCTATTCATATCATCTTCTATAGTAATAATTTCAGAATCTTTATATCTAGATTTGAATAGCAAAATATCTGTACATGCTTTAGACTCTTGATCATCAAATTCATAAAATATTTTAGAACAAATTTCTTCACTTATATAAAAATCACCGACACCATTAAAAAACCAAGCTTCTGGTACATCAATACCCTCAGCTAAAAAAGCTTCATATATTCTTTTTCCTGTTACTTTCGACTTGATAATAGGACTTTCTTCATATTTTTTAATGGAGTTTGAAAGAATGTTATATTTTTGGGAAAAATATTTTTTTGTTTTATTTAATATTCCAACTCGAATAGAATAAGCTCTTAAACCAGCTGACTGTGTTAATAACCTTTTAATATCGGACATTTTTCATTTCCTCTGTTATTAGCAATATCAATTAGATAGTTTTTTACTACATCAAGAAGAGCAAACTCAAATGCTCGGAACCATTGCCCCTGTTTATTCGCAGGATCAAAGTCAACATCAAAAATAAAATCTTTTTTTTCTAAACCGTAAACACAAACAAAGCAATATTTTTTATTTATTTGAATAGTCCTATACATTCCATTGTGAACATAAAAATACTTGCTTCTTTCTTCATTCAGAACAACTCCAACACGGATATTACTATTAATCATTTTAACTTGACTTAGTTCAATTTCTTTGAAATGGAAAGTTTGTTTTCTAGTGTATTTAAATTGATTAATAAAAGGATCTATCGCATAGATATTCAAAAATTGATAATGCTTCGTTAAACCTGACATATCTATATCTAAATTAATACATTCAGTTGTTTGTAAATTAATTACATTAGCATCAATATAATTAAAAAATTTATCAGCTTTATACATTTGTAAAACATTATTGATGTCATTTTTTAAAATTTCATTTCTAAGGCTTGTATATACTCTACTTGTCCTGTCCATTGTAACCTCGAAAAACTTAAAATCTTATTTTGTAAGAACGGACAAAATGGAAGGGGGTAGATGATCCAGCCGCCTTTTGGAATTATTGTAGCAAACCAAAGTAGTTAAGCATAGTGCTATTAAAGAATTATCTCGCATAACTGAATATTTTAAATCAAAACTAAATTTACTTATTTCTCCAACGTAAACTTTAATATCTAAATTTTCGTGCAAATAACCTTGATTTATATAATCAATAGTTAATGATTTAATCATAAAAGTATATAAATTTTCATGATTAACTTCTGCAATATTATTTTTACAGAAGTATGTTAGTCTTGCATCATGAATTAGCGATATTAAATTATCATGCCCAAGATGATTACCATAATTTAAGTCACTAGCTCTTATTTTTGTATTGTATTGAAATTTCTCAACTTCAGTTTCTAATATTTTTATTTTATTCATAAATACATCTTTCAATTTTGTTTCATTACCAAAAAATAAAATGGTCTATACCTATAATACAAAATAGTGAATCACACCATTGGCAGCCAATCTAAAAAATATGTAGCCAAAGGGTATCTTATAATTTCTTAAGTATATGTAAATATAGATCTTTTTTGTTGTAAATTTTTTTAAATTATTGTAATTACAGAACTATTTTTTCTAATACAATACTCATTGAGAGAGTGAATGAAAAGGAATAGCTTGGTTTCAACGAATTTAAAGCTCTCTCCACATAGATGCTTTCATTCAATAAAAATGGTTATTTTGAGGAGATTTTCATGGACGGAAATTTTGTCAACCATCAGTCTGTCGTGTCTGAAATTATTAATAAGGATTTTTTCTATCCGGAAACATTTGCATTTTCCAAACTATCGCCTTTACTTATTAGATTTTTAAATCAATTAAAAAAATCAGGAAAATCAGTAAATACAATTAGTGCTTACCGAAATGATCTTTCGCTTTTTTGTGAATTTTTGATAGAAAAGCAAATAAGCCCAGATAATTATTCCTACCCTGCACAAGAAAACTGGCTTCATTTTTTGAAAGAAAACGGAAGACATTCCCAATCCAGTATGCGTAGAGCTCAAATGAGTGTAAGAACTTTTATCCATTTTTTAGTATCAGAAAAGATAATCACAAGTTCTCCTTTTCTAGATATTAAATCACCAAAACAGCCAGCACCCGCTTTGCTAACTGTCACACATGAAAAATATTTAAGCCTATGTAGAACTTTAAAGCAGTTGGCGTTAAATAAAGATGAAAAAGCAATTCGTGATTGGACTTTAGTTTTAATATTAGGAGATTGTGGTTTAAAAGCTTCAGAAGCTTCTAATTTAACATGGGGGGATGTTTGGCCAGAATTAGAGGAGCCAACCACAGAGGATTCGATTGCTGGATGCCTTAAAGTTACTGGAAATAATGAACGTTTGGTACCTTATAATTTAGAAGTTTCTAGAGCATTAAATATGCTAAGAGAAACAAGAGAACAAATGAATTTACCAACTTCGCTTGAATCCAAATTGTTCTTCGGTTACTTAAACGTTAGCAGAAAAACAAGAACAAATTTTCTCCACAGGCATGGAATAAAATTTGTTATTTATGAAGTTTGTACTGAGATATTAGGGATACCTTATAACTCAGAAAGCTTGCGCAACCATGCTATTTTAAGATGGCTTGCTAAAGGAATGGATAATGAGAAAGTAGCTAGTTTAGCAGGCTATTCATCCTTAAATTCATTAGAAAGATTCTTAAATAGTAAAGAAAGAAAAAAAACAAGTACAAGAAAAGTAAAATCTAAACAAAAGGATTAGCTTTTGCACATACCTTTTAGAATTATTTCTCTTGTACCAAGCCTAACTGAAACCTTATGTGATTTAGGACTCCATACTAACATAATTGGTTGCACTAACTTTTGTATTTCACCAAAGTTTATATCAAAAACAGCAAAAATTATTGGTGGCACAAAAAATCCTGATATCGATCTTCTTCTCTCCCTTGACCCAACTCATGTGATTGTAAATGATGAAGAAAATACTACGAATGACATACAAACACTTTATGAGCACGCTAGAGAAAATTCTTTTACAGTGATAAAAACTTTCCCCAAAACAGTTTTTGATAGTACTAAAATTATTGAAGAGTTTGGAAAAATTTTTCTTTCAGAAAAGAAAGCAAAGCAATGGATTCAAGCTATTGAAAATGAATTTAATAAATTGCAAGAAATAGAAAAATTAAATTTACATTATATCTATTTTATATGGAGAAATCCTTGGATGGTAGCCGGAGATCAGTCCTACATAGCTTATTTACTTTCTTTAATTGGATTAAATAACCAAATTAAAACAAGTCAGCTTCTTTCTGAAAGATACCCAAAACTCAATGAAAGCATGAGTATAGATTTTCTAAAAGAAACAGATCTTTTTCTATTTAGCTCTGAGCCATATCCATTTAAAGTAAGACACATTTCAGAATTTTTTCAAACCCACAATTTAGGAATGGAAAGGTTTTTACTAGTAAATGGCCAGAATCTAAGTTGGTATGGAACTAGAACACTAAAAGCATTACAATACCTTGCTCGTTTAAAAAAACAGATTTTAGATTTAAAGCAGGGGGGCAAATGACAATCTTTAAATATTCGTTACCACTACTATTCTCTTTGGGACTATTTAACACTAGTTTTGCAGATAATGAAGTTAAATATTCAGTACTTAATTGCCATGATGGAGATACCTGCCAATTAAAAAGTCCGGATAACTTAAAGCTTAAAATTCGTTTGATAGGTATAGATGCACCAGAAGTTGCTAATAGGCAAAACAAAAACTCTCAACCTATGGGAGAAGAAAGTAAAGTCTATATCAATCAACTCATAAAAGGCAAAACTGTCACCTTAAAAAATTATGCAACCGATCCTTTTGGCAGAGCTTTAGCTGAAATTTATTTTAATAAGGAAAATATCAATCTTAAAATGGTTGAATCAGGTATGGCCGAAGTATATCATGGAAAAACCGTAAAGGAATTTGATATTTCGCCTTATCTTACTGCAGAAAAAGCTGCAAAAGAAAAAAAAATTGGTATTTGGTCTTTAAAAAATTATCAGTCTCCAAAAGAATTTAGAAGCTCAAAAAAGTAGTTTTTTAATTTCTACTTTCTTTTTTCTAAAAGCTTATTCAAGCGATAATATTGTTATTAAAATTTCTTATTATGAAAATTTTTACCTATTTTCAATAAAACAAGATGGTAATTTGAAAGGAATTTTTGTAGATTATACAGAATACTTATTTTCTTTATCAAATGATTATAAAGTAATTTCTGATGCTTTCCCACGGGAAAGAGCTCAAGAATATGTGCGAAAAATATTTATAATGCGCATATTAATCTAAAAAATTTGGCTAGAGAAGAATTTTTATTAAGTAGCAAATCTGTTGTATTTGAAGATACATTAGTTCTTATTTATTCCTTAAATAATAAACAGGTAAAAGAAATAGAAAAAATTAGTAACTTAAGTAGCAGATCTTTAAATCAGAAAAAAATATTTAAAAAGATAAAAATAAAGAAAAATTCAAAGCAATTTATAGCAAATATATCAACAATTATGATCTTTAAAATAGCACTGAAACAAATTCATTAGATGCCGCCTCAAAATTTTCTAATTGTTCAGCAGAATTTTTCCGTCCTTGAAGTTGGTGCAATAATTCAGAAGAAATATCATGAATAAAAGAATTTAATAAGGACAAATCGTTTGATTTACTACCACTGATAAATAATTTTAAAAATTTATGCAGTGGATAGTGTTTTTGTTGCTCAGAAGAATCTTCACTTCTGATTGTATTTCTTTTAAATGTTTCTAATCTTCCGCTAACAGCTATTCTATCTAGCAAATATTTTAAATCTTTAAAATCAAAATCTTGCCCAGTAATAATTTTTGATTTACCAAAATCAAACGCTTTAATTATAGGAAATCCATTATTATCTATGATTAATTTTATATTTCCCATATGCATGTCACCATGTTGAATCTTAGCCACATAAAGACAATAATGAATGTAAAATAATTGATGTATAATATTAATTATAAAAATCTTTAACTTCTCAATATTATTTTCAATTAAATTTAATGGAGGAGCAGATTTTTTTAATAATAAATAATAGTTAAACAAAGAAGGATCTTTTTCATTTTGTAAGGGCAATTCGTCAAAAAAACTTCTTGTTTCATATATAGATACTCTTCTGTATCTAGAATAATCAATGTTGTCATTAATATTTACTTCATTCTGAAATGAAAAAAATAAATCTCTAATTTTTAACTTATCTTTTGTTTCCAAGCTACTTAAAACTTCTTTTATAAGCTTTTCTTTTGAAAAATCATTCATCGCTGCTGGAGTTTTTGCATAAACCAAGGCTCTTTCAGCATCAAAACTTTTATGCTTCCCTCCAATCTGCATAACCTCTGTTGAAGTACCTTGTAAAAAACTTTTAGTTCTTCCATCCAACGAATTTGCGCTTGTTACTATTCTTTGTTGAATAACCTTCCTAAATCCAAATGATCCTAATTTATCAATTAATTCAAGCTTATTTAAACTATGTTTAAATTTTTTTTTATGCTCAATTAATTCAAGTAAAGAAACAAAAACGGACGAACACATCATGCAACTAAACATAATTTTTCCCATATTTAATTTTAATTTATTACTATCAGTAATAAAACTAACAATAAATTAAATCAATTATTTTATAAAATCAAAAAAAATAATTGAAATAATATAAACACATAATAATTATAATTTTTATTTCTTAATTATTAAAATAAATTTATATTTTTATAATTAAGTGATTATTTATTAGATATCAATACTATATATTTAGAAATATTGATAATTTATTTTATATATTTTATTTAAAAAATTTTTATATTTGATTTTAAGACTTTAGTTTTTCTACTATTTGCTGGATAATATACATTGGGATTTTTGTTCTTTCAGATACTTCTTTTAAATCTAAATGAATTAAGTCTTTTAAATTTGGATAAATTTCAACTAATTTTTTCTTTCGTTTCGCACCTAATCCTCTAATTTCTTGTAAAATAGACTTTAATGAATTTTTATCTCTTCTTTGCCGATGAAACGTAATTGCAAAACGATGCGCCTCATCTCTAATTTGAGTAAGTAGTTTATATTCTCCAGATCCTTGTTGGAGAATTCTTGTTTCTGGAGCTACGTCTGGTAACAATTCTCCCTTAGCACCTCTCGTTGGTATAACAATTCTTTCTTCTGATGAAGCCACTGTAGAGGAAGTAAAATTTTTTTCATTTCTTGCTTTTGCTAATCCAAGAAAATAAACTTGTTCTAAACCCAAGGATTTTAACATCCAACCAACTTCTCTGATTTGGGGAGTTCCACCATCTATCAATAAAATATTAGGTACTTGTAAATTATCTCGATCTTTAAAACGTCTTCGTATAACTTCTCTTAAACTTGCAAAATCATCCTGTCCAATAACGCTTTTAATAATATATTTTTTATAAGAGTTTTTACTGGGTCTTCCATTTTTAAATACAACTTGTGAAGCTACTGTCTCGGTTCCTTGAAAAGTTGAAATATCAAAACACTCAATAACTAATGGAATTGAAGTTAAATTTAAAAACTCTTTTAAAGAAGTCAATAAATTATTACTTACTTCCTCCATTTTGATATGCTCACTATATTTACTCTCAGCATTTTTATTTGCATGGATAACTAAACTTTCAATCTTTTTGGATAATATTTTATCTTTTGCTTTAAGAGATTTTATAAAGTTTGCTTTATTTAAATAAAATGAGCTTCTCTTATTACTTCCATTTTTATCATTTTTTTCTTTTAAAAATTGCTCAAGGACTAAAACATCCTCAGAGTTTATTACATTTTCTGCTTTAGAAAATAGAACATTATCAGGTGCATTTTTTTGTGTATAGTACTGGCAAATAAAAGTCATATAAATTCTTTGCATTTCTTCTTTTATATTGTCTAATTTACCATCTTCTATAGGTTCTTCTGCTATATGTTTTATAATATATGAATCACCACCAACCACTTTTCCTGTTCTAATTTGTGCAACATAAAAAGCAGCTATATCACTGCTCCAGTAGGAGCCTAAAATATCAATATCAATTTCTTCTGATAACGTTACAGACTGATTTTCAGTTAATTGACTAACAGCTTTTAATTGATCCCTAAGCATAGCGGCTTTTTCAAAGTTCAAGGCTTCCGCAGCTAACAACATTTCTTTTTTAATTTTACTTAAAATATCTTTTGATTTTCCACTTAAAATAGCTATTACATTATTCAAATGTGTTGCATATTCTTTTTTATCTACTGCTAATTTACAAGGTCCTAAACATTTTTTAATGTCATAATAATTACAAGGTCTAGTTACTGTTTTAAAAATGGTCGGTGTACATTTTATTAAGGGAAAAAATCTATTTATAACATTCATTAATTGTATAACTTGGCCAGTAAGTGTATAAGGACCAAAATAAATACTTCCATCTTTTTTCCGTTTTCTTACAACAGTTACTTTAGGCCACTCTTCCTGAATATCTACTTTTATATATGGATATGTTTTATCATCGCGTAATAGTATATTGTAATTAGGCTTATTATGTTTTATTAAGTTATTTTCTAATAATAAAGATTCATACTCATTTTCAGTAATAATAATTTCAAAATCATATATTTTATTTACTAAAGCTCTAGTTTTAGGCGAGTGATTTTCAATTCCATAAAAATAAGATTTTAATCGATTGACAAGATCTTTAGCCTTCCCAACATATAAAATGTCACCTGACTCATTTTTATGAAGATACACTCCGGGCTTATGCGGTATTTGACTTAATTTTTCCCTAAGATACTTTAATCTGCTAGACATGCCTGTTTTTTGTGGACTCTCCAAATTCATTAGTGACTTTTCTTTCATTAAGGTTTATCCCATAAGCACTTAGGTTGTAGTCCTAATTTTATAAGACTGCTATACTATCCAAAACAAAAGGCAAACAACCGCCTTTAGCTGAACTTTATATGGGACATTCTACAGTGACAGAACTATCTAAATTTTCTATTAATCCTGATACCTTTATCTTTGCTGTGAATCAGGCATTTGAAGCCCGTTTAAAAAATAACGGAGAATTTAACTCACATTTACGTTTTGACCCTTTTTTGAGCAAATCTTGGACGGCACCTAAAAATCCTGAGTTCAATACCTTTAAAAATTTATTAAATGAAATCATCACTCATCATTTTCATATTTTGCCAAATTTTCACCGCAATGAAAATGTAGATTTAGAGAATATTTCATGGTTTTCGCATTCTGTGGCAACCTTATTTGCAGATTTAAATTATTTAATTCAGCAATTTACTGGCCACTCACTCCCAGAATTTTCTGGAAGTTCAATTCCAAAAGCTGTTTCAAGCAAAAATATTGTTTTGGCTATGACCAAGTACTCTCAATTTTTAGCTCAAAATCAAACGGAACAACCTTACAGCCTTTTCCCTTTATTAAACGAAAACAATGAAAATATAGACCAGCTTTATACGCATGAAATTTGGAGTCTTATTTCATCTTTTTCTAAGAAAGTTTTTGGAAATTACTTTCCTTTATTACAAGCTTATATTCTGTGGAAATACACGAAAAAAGAACATATTCCAGAAGTAATTGATTGGAACGTACGCCCCCCTTGTGGTGCTGCCTATGAACTTCAGTTTAAAGAGCTCTTTGAAAGAGAACATGAAGAACGTAAGGCAAGAAGATTTGAACGCCAAAAAGCAAAGCACGAAAAAGACAATTCCGGTGATCGCAAAAAACATTCAAGAGATCACACTCAGAATGAAAAACAGCATTTTGCAGAAAAACCCAACCATACAGATCATCAACAAGTTAAGCCAAAGTCGTTTGAACCGAAACAAAAATTTGAATTGAAAAACTTTCAAGAAACGAAAGATCACAAACAGCAGTCTGATAATTCCCATAGAGAGAACAAATATTCCTCTTCAAATGGAGGGTTTAAAAATTCATTTCAAACTGACTCAAGACAAAATATAAATCTAGAGGATGCTTTAGCAGAAGCAAAACTAGCTATTCAAAATCTTAT
Organism: Pigmentibacter ruber; assembly: GCF_009792895.1. Taxonomy (NCBI): domain Bacteria; kingdom Pseudomonadati; phylum Bdellovibrionota; class Oligoflexia; order Silvanigrellales; family Silvanigrellaceae; genus Pigmentibacter; species Pigmentibacter ruber. The sequence continues at coordinate 73,284 of NZ_WSSC01000002.1, read as the reverse complement.
TAAAAATAAGAATATCAATGAAGTGAGTTTAGCTCCACAAAACTCATTTGTCCGCCGAGAACAACACTCATTAATTACTGAAGCTGGATTTGAAACAGAAAGTCGTGGCGAAGCAAAAAATCGCCATGTTTGCATAAAAAGAAAAGCTTTATAATTTCCTCATTTGTTATTTTATTTTGTCATTAGAACACTTGCCCCATTTGACACCCTAACTGGAATTAGTAATCTCATTCTGACTTAGTGGTGTCTTTTTTTATGTGTTAAACAATCAATCCTTCTCTGGGGGAATAAAGTGAAAATTCTTGTTCTAGCTAAACATGTTCCTGATACAGAAACTGTGATTAAAATCACCTCGGGTGGCAAAGCAATAGATGAAGCAGATTTTAAATATATGGTTAACCCATGCGATGAATATGCAATGGAAGAAGCCATTCGCACACAAGAAAAATTTAAAGGAGAAAGTATTGTAGTAAGTGTTGGACCTTCGCGTGCACAAGAAACCATCCGCAAAGCTCTTGCAATGGGAATTGATAGAGGCGTCTGGATCAATACCGAAGGTTTTTCTAATTATTTAGATTCTTTTACGATAGCATCAGCAATTGCAAAGGTTGTTGCAGAAGAAAAACCAGATCTTATTTTTGCTGGTTTAAACACAACTGACGAAGGCGCTGGGAATGTGGGGCCTATGGTTGCTGAATTTGCAGGAATGCCTAGTTTGGTTAACATTTCAAAGATTGAATGGCAAAATGAAGGAAAATCTTTAAAATGCGAAAGAGATGTAGAAGGTGGTGTAGTTGAAGTATATGAAGCTCAGCTCCCGCTTTTAATTGCGCCACATCAAAACCTTAACGATCCACGTTTTCCATCTCTACCTGGAATAATGAAAGCAAAGAAAAAGCCAATTGCAGAGAAAAAAGCTTCTGAACTTATTACGGAGAAAGCTAAAGTAGAAGTTAAAAACTATAAATTACCTCCTGAAAAAGCTCCTGGAAAAATATTTAAAGGCAAACCAGTTGAAGAAATGGTTGTTGAAGTTGCTAAACTCTTACGCTCCGAAGCAAAAGTGATTTAAATAAGGAATAACCCATGTCTCATAAAGTTCTTATCTATGCTGAAGTTAGAAATGGAAAATTAAAATCTACCACTGGAGAAACAATAGCTGAAGCCAGAAAAATGCTCGGTGGTAAAACAGAAAATATTCACGCCGTGTTACTTGGTGAAGGGTGTGAACAACATGCAAAAACAGTAGCTACTTTTGGTGCTTCTAAAATTTATATTGTTGATTCTCCAGAGACAAATACATATCAAGGTGAACCAACAATCCAAGCTATTACCCAAATAATTAAAAAAAATAACTACACAATTATTGTAGGACCAGCTTCACCAACTGGAAGAGATTTTTTTCCACGCCTCGCCATTCGCAATCAGGGAGCTATGCTTACCGATGTTGTCTCGTTTCAACTAGAAGGAGAAACTGTTACCGCAGATATTCCCATGTATTTAGGAAAATGTGCAAAAATAGCGGTATCACAAGCTCCTATTACTTTTATAACATTACGTCCGAATGTTCGCCCAAGTGAAGTTGCCGATGCAAATGCACAAGCAAATGTTGAAAAATTCTCTTGCACATTTGATTCTGCAAAAATATCGGCAAAAGTTGTTGAAGTGAGAAAAGGAAATAGTGAACGTCCCGATTTAACTGAAGCAAGTATAATTGTTTCGGGTGGGCGCGCTATGGCTAATAAAGATAACTTCAAACTTCTATTTGAATGTGCAGATACCGTCCACGGCTCAGTTGGCGCTTCGCGGGCAGCTGTTGACTCAGGTTATGCCCCTTATGATTTACAGGTAGGGCAGACTGGAAAAACAGTAAATCCTAACTTATATATAGCCTGTGGAATCTCTGGTTCTATCCAACACCTTTCTGGAATGCGTACATCTAAGTGTATCGTTGCTATCAATACCGATGCCGATGCGCCTATTTTCCAAAAAGCAGATTATGGAATTGTGGCAGACCTTTTCCAAGCGGTTCCTATTCTCACGCGGGAATTTAAGAAGATGACAGAGTAAGCTCAGATACCCTAAATCTCTTCCTTTTTCCTTGCATCAATTAAAATTATGTATTATCGGTTTGCATTCACGCCCAAAATGCACCTTTTTGGGTGAGTGTTTATTATATGAGGAAATTACAATGGCTAAAAAAATCGTCGGGCTCATTAAGCTCCAGATCAAAGGCGCACAAGCAACTGCTGCGCCACCTGTAGGTCCAGCACTTGGACAACGTGGTGTAAACATTGCAATGTTTGTTAAAGAATTCAATGCTAGAACTCAAAAACAACCTGGCGTTGTACTTCCAACAATCATTACTGTCTATTCAGACAAGTCCTTTACTTTTATTACAAAAACTCCTCCAGCAAGTATCTTGCTTAAACAAGCTGCAAAACTTGAATCTGCAAGTAAAACTCCTGGTAAAGCTATTGCTGGTTCTGTAACTGAAAAGCAAGTTGAAGAAATTGCTAAAACTAAGCTACCAGACCTCAACTGCTACGACATTGAAGCAGCTAAAAAGCTAATCAAAGGCTCAGCTCGTTCTATGGGTATTGAAGTTAAAGCATAATTTAAACAGAGGGAGGCTTTTACCAGCCGCTTAACCTCATAAGGAATTCTATATGGCTAGAAAAATTAGTAAAAAATTGAAGGCTGCAAGAGCGAAAATAAACTCTACAAAAGCCTATAATATCAATGAAGCAAGCCAACTTCTAAAAGAAGTGTCCTATGCAAAATTTGATGAAACTGTTGAAGTTGCAATGAACCTCGGTGTAGACCCACGCCACGCTGATCAAAATGTTCGCGGAGCGGTAGTTCTTCCTCATGGCCTTGGCAAAAAGGTGCGCGTATTAGTATTTGCTAAGGGCGAAAAAATCCGTGAAGCAGAAGAAGCTGGTGCTGACTACGTTGGTGGTGATGACCTTGCGCAAAAAATTCAAGGCGGATGGCTTGATTTCGAAGCCGCTATTGCTACTCCTGACATGATGGGTGTTGTGGGTCGTCTAGGTCGTATTCTTGCACCTCGTGGACTTATGCCTAACCCAAAAGTGGGTACAGTAACTCAAGATCTTAAAAATGCGGTAAAAGAAGCGAAAGCGGGCCGTGTTGAATTTAAAGTAAATAAAGCTGGTATTATTCAAGCTCCAGTAGGAAAAGTATCCTTTGAAGCTAAGAAAATAGAAGAAAATACAAAAGCATTTATCGATGCTATTGTTAAGGCTAAACCTGCTGCAGCAAAAGGAACTTACATTAAATCCGTTTATGTAAGCGCAACAATGACTCCTTCTGTTTGCATTGAACCTACTGAATACAAAGTTTAATTTTGTTTCGTAAGGGTCTCAGACTGCTGGTTGTGTTTGCAAATAATGCACTCATATAATCCCCGCATAGACTTTGACCCCTGCGGTTTATTAACCTCGTAATTCCATTTTGCCTGTGGAGCTACGAATAACTTAGGGGAGGCATTCTCTTGGATCGTAACGCTAAAGTCCAGTGGCGCGACAGTGTTGTAGAAGCACTCGACAAATCTGGCGCTGTGTTCCTAGCTAATTACTCAGGAATGACAGTGGAAGAGCTTACGGCAATGCGTCGTGAACTCAAAGCAGTCCAAGCTGATTTCCACGTAGTTAAAAATACGATTGCTCAAAAAGCAGTTGAAGGCAGAGATGAAAATGTCATTTCTGATCTCTTCAAAGGCCAAATGGGTATTGTTTTTGCTTACGGTGATTCAGCAGCAGCTGCAAAAGTATTTTCTGAATCCGCAAAGAAATGTGAGAAGCTTAAAATTGTTGGTGGATATATGGAGAAATCCTTATTAACACCTAAAGCAGTTGAACAACTCGCTTCTTTACCTTCACGCGAAGTACTTCTTGGCCAACTTATCGGTACTATGGTTGCACCACACCGTGGACTTCTCAATGTACTCAATGGTGTTCCTAGAAACTTGGTACAAGTTCTTAACGCCATCAAAGATAAAAAAGCCGGTTAACAAGCTTTGCTCGTTTGTGAATTTATTTTGTGTTTAATCTAATCGTTTCGCTATGAAACTTAATTTTTAAAGGACTCGCAATGTCTATTACTAAAGAACAATTCATTTCTTACATCGAAAACTTAACTCTTATTCAAGCTGCTGAGCTTGTTAAAGAATTAGAAGATAAATTTGGCGTTTCTGCTGCTGCTCCAGTTGCTATGATGGCTGCTGCTCCTGCTGCAGGCGCTGCTGCTGCTGAACAAACTGAGTTTGAAGTTGTATTAAAAGCATCTGGCGACAAAAAACTTGACGTTATTAAAGAAGTTCGTGCAATCACTGGTCTTGGTCTTAAAGAAGCTAAAGATCTTGTTGAAGGCGCGCCAAAATCTCTTAAAGCTGGCGTTACTAAAGCTGAAGCTGAAGATATCAAGAAAAAACTTACAGCAGTTGGCGCAACAATCGAAGTTAAGTAATATAAATTATATTGCTTCTTCAGTTTTGTTTGCTTAAGAGTCAAGCTATTGAACAACTTGTTCTATGGCTTGACTTTTGCTGTTGTGCTAATATTGTGAGCTTTGTTCTGTTCACGTATGGTATCCCATGTGAATAACGCCACAAGTCATTTAGCTATTTTATATTAGCATCCTTTCTTTTTTTACGCAGAGGACTCAATATGGCCAATCTGGCATCTAGCTTCGTCCGTCACCGTCGTTCTTTTGCTAAAGTAAAACCTATCATTGGAATGCCAAATCTAATTGACATTCAAAAGAAGTCGTACGCTGAATTCCTTCAAGGAACAGATTCTGCTGACTCTCGCATTGAAGCGGGTCTTCAAGGTGTGTTCAAAAGTGTATTTCCCGTTCAAGATTTTGATGCAACAGCTTCTGTTGAATTTGTCAGTTATTCCTTAGATGAACCTAAATACACTGTTGAAGAGTGTCGTTCAAAAGGCATGACTTATGCAGCTCCTGTTAAAGTTCTTATCCGCCTCATTATTTGGGACGTAGATCATGAAACAGGTGTGAAATCCATTCGTGGTTTCAAAGAGCAAGAGGTTTACTTTGGTGAAATTCCTCTTATGACCCAAAATGGTACGTTTATCATCAATGGTACTGAACGTGTTGTTGTATCCCAATTACATCGTTCTCCTGGTGTATTCTTCGACCATGACAAAGGTAAAACTCTATCATCCGGAAAATTTCTATATAATGCAAGAATTATTCCATACCGTGGATCATGGTTAGATTTTGAATTTGACACTAAAGATATTCTTTATTGCCGAATAGATCGCCGTAGAAAAATGCCTGCTACAGTTCTTTTAAAAGCACTTGGCTATACAACGGAAGAATTGCTTGGCACTTTTTATGAGTGCGAAACAATTATCAACCGTGAAGGACAATTCTATCGTAAAGTTGATCTAGATCGTTTACGTGGGCAACGTGCTTCAAGTGATATTATGGACCCTAAAAATCCTAATAATACTCTTGTAAAACGGAACCGGAAAATTACTGCTTTACATATCAAACAATTAAAAGCAGCTGGAGTAGAAGAACTTCATTTCCCACAAGAAGAACTTGTTGGAAAAATCATTGGTCAAGACATTATTGACGAAGATACAGGTGAAGTTTTATTTCCAATTAATACTGATATCTCAGAAAAAATTCTTGATGCTATCATGTTAAAAGGTATTTCTAAATTCCAAATCTTATTTATTGATGATCTAAACGTTGATTCTTCTTTCCGTGATACATTAATGGTTGATAAGACTGTTAATACTGAAGAAGCATTGTTAGAAATTTATCGTAGAATGCGTCCAGGAGATCCTCCGACATTAGAAAACGCAAGTAATCTTTTCCAAAATTTATTTTTTGAAAAAGATAGATACGATCTTTCTCGTGTGGGTCGCTTAAAATTAAATGAAAAACTCGATTTAAATAATATTGATATTGACTATCGTACTTTAACTCGTGAAGACATAATTGGTACAGTTAAGCGCTTACTAGATGTTCGTAGTGGCAAAATTAAAGTTGACGATATCGACCATCTTGGCAACCGTCGCGTGCGTGCTGTTGGTGAATTATTAGAAAATCAATATCGCATTGGTTTAACAAGAATTGAGCGCGCAATTAAAGAAAGACTTCAATTACAAGATTTAGACAGCCTTATGCCGCATGATCTTGTAAATGCAAAACCGGTTACTGCTGTTGTGAAAGAATTTTTTGGTTCTTCACAATTAAGTCAGTTTATGGATCAAACCAATCCGCTTGCTGAAGTTTATCACAAACGTCGTTTATCTGCTCTTGGGCCTGGTGGTCTTTCACGTGAAAGAGCTGGTTTTGAGGTTCGTGACGTTCACCCAACTCACTATGGTCGTATTTGTCCTATTGAAACCCCCGAAGGTCCAAACATTGGTCTTATTGTTTCTTTAGCTTCATTTGCCCAAGTAAACAAATATGGATTCATTGAAACTCCATATCGTACAGTGGTCGATCGCTCACCAACAGATGAAGTGCGTTATTATTCTTCGACAGATGAATGGCGTGATCATGTGATTGCACAAGCACGTATCAAAGCAGATGCTGAAAATAAAATAAACTCAAATGAGCTACTAAATGCGCGTAGCTCAGGTGAAACAAATATCTATACAGCTGAAGAAGTTGACTTAATGGATGTGGCTACAAACCAAGCGGTTTCTGTCGCTGCTTCCCTAATTCCTTTCCTTCAAAATGACGACGCGCACCGTGCCCTCATGGGTGCCAACATGCAACGCCAAGGTCTTCCTTTGTTGCGCACAAAAGCACCATTAGTCGGTACTGGAATGGAAAGAACCGTTGCGGCTGACTCTGGTGTGACTGTTGTTGCAAAACGTGCAGGTACAGTTATCTCTGTGGATGCTGAACGTGTTGTTATTAAAGCAAATGAAGTTTCATCAGACATTACTGAAGTGGCTTCTGAAGTTGATATTTATACTTTAGTTAAATTTACTCGTTCTAACGTTGATACCTGTGTAAACCAAAAACCTATTGTTAAAGTAGGCGATAAAGTTGAAAAGGGTGATATTATTGCAGATGGTTTCGCTACAGAAATGGGCGAACTTGCACTTGGACAAAACGTTGTTGTCGCATTCCTTCCATGGAATGGTTACAACTACGAAGACGGTATTGTTGTTTCTGAACGGGTTGTACGTGAAGATCTATACACTTCTGTTTATATCCAAGAATTTGAATGCATCAGCCGTGATACAAAATTAGGAAAAGAAGAAATCACTTCTGATATTCCAAATGTTAGTGACGAATCATTAAAAGATTTAGACGACGCAGGTGTCGTTCGCATTGGTGCAGAAGTGAAACCAGGCGACATACTTGTTGGTAAATTAACTCCAAAAGCAGAAACTCAATTGACACCAGAAGAAAAACTTCTACGTGCCATCTTTGGAGAAAAAGCTGCTGACGTCCGCGATACTTCCTTGCGAGTTCCACCAGGAGTGCAAGGTACAGTTATCGGAGCGAAAGTATTCTCCCGTGAAGGTGCTGAACTCGATAGCCGTATGATCCAAGTTCAAGAGCAAGAAATTGCAAAATTGAAAAAGGATGAACGCGATCGTATTCAAATTATCCGCAAGTCAACTGTTGAAAAGTTAGAAACTCTTTTTGTTCATGAAGTTGCTGCAGTTAGTTTTGAAACAAAACAAGATGGGCACACTTTTAAGGTTTCTTCAGGAGAAAAAATTCCAAAAGAAGCTTTTGCTGGAATGTCTATTGAACAAATTAAATCCTTAGAATTAGTTAGTTCAGATAAAAGCGCACAGCTTGCAAAAATTAAAAAATCCATGAACGAGAAAATCGCTCTCGTACGCGAAATGACAGAAGCACAAATTGCACGTGCAAAACGTGGTGATGAATTGCCTCCTGGCGTTATCAAAATGGTAAAAGTCTATGTGGCTATTAAACGTCGTTTACAAGTGGGTGATAAACTTGCAGGTCGTCACGGTAACAAAGGGGTTATTTCCAAAATTGTTCCTGTTGAAGACATGCCATATCTTGAAAACGGACAACCAGTAGATATCGTATTGAGCCCTCTTGGGGTTCCATCTCGTATGAATATCGGCCAGATTATGGAAACACACTTTGGCTGGGCAGCGCGTGGTATTGGTTTAAAAATAAATGATATGCTTGATAAAGCAGCGCCTCGTGCAGAACTTGAAGACTACATCTGCAAAGTTTGGGATGACTCATCCGTGCATGAATTTGTGAAATCATGTTCTAATGAAGAATTACGCCAATTTGTGCGCAAGTACAAAGAAGGTGTGACACTTTCAAATCCAGTGTTTGATGGTGCAGAAGAAGAAGAAATCTTTAAATATCTTGAACTAGCTGATCTCGATCGCTCAGGACAGGTAACACTCTATGATGGACGCACAGGTGAAAAATTCAACCGTCCTGTAACAGTTGGAGTTATGTATGTTCTTCGCCTTCATCACCTTGTTGATGAAAAAATTCACGCTCGTTCTATTGGACCATACAGTTTGGTTACACAACAACCTCTCGGTGGTAAGGCTCAATTTGGTGGCCAAAGACTCGGGGAAATGGAAGTTTGGGCAATGGAAGCGTATGGAGCTGCCTATACTCTTCAAGAGTTCTTAACTGTGAAATCAGATGATATCGCAGGTCGTACAAAGATGTACGAAGCAGTTGTAAAGGGTGAGAACATGATGCTTCCTGGTTTACCAGAATCATTCAACGTTCTTGTCAAAGAAATGCAATCGCTTGCATTGGATGTAAGCCTTATTCGCGATGAAAATGAAATCAGTTTGGATGATCTTCAACGCGATGTCCGTGAAATCCAATAACACCGAAGGAGTTTAAGCATGAATATGAATGAAGGTTCCAAAGATGTTTACAGTTTCTTCGAAAAACCTGTAGATCCTTTGAGTTTTAGTGCAGTTAAAATTGGTTTAGCTTCTCCAGAGCGCATCAGAAGTTGGTCATATGGTGAAGTAAAAAAACCTGAAACAATCAACTACAGAACATTTAAGCCAGAACGTGACGGATTATTTTGTGGAAAAATATTCGGCCCAGTTCGTGACTTTGAATGTATTTGTGGAAAATATAAAAGAAAAAAACACCGCGGTACTGTGTGTGAAAAATGCGGTGTCGAGGTTATTGAAAGTAAAGTAAGACGTGAACGCTTAGGGCACATCAACCTTGCTAGCCCAGTAGCACACATCTGGTTCTTAAAAAGTTTGCCATCTCGTATTGGTTGCGTTGTAGACATTTCTTTGAAAGACCTTGAAAAAGTTCTTTATTGTGAATCCTACATCGTTCTTGATCCAGGTTCTTCTGATCTTAAAAAACATGAACTTATTTCAGAAGAACGCTTTGCAGCCAAAATTCGTGAATTAGGTAACAACGCATTTCGAGTTGGTATTGGTGCTGACGCATTATTAGAAATGCTTCAATCAGTAGATGTATTTGAACTATCAGAACAACTTAAAGAGTCTTTGTTAAATACAACTTCAGATGCGCAAAGTAAAAAACTTATCAAGCGCTTAAAGGTTGTTGGTGCCTTCACTATGAGTGATAACCGTCCTGAATGGATGATGTTATCTGTTATTCCAGTGTTGCCACCAGATCTTCGTCCTTTGGTTCCATTGGACGGCGGCCGTTTTGCAACTTCAGACTTAAATGATTTATACCGTCGTGTAATCAACCGGAACAATCGTTTATTACGACTCATAGAATTAAATGCACCTGAAATTATCGTGCGTAACGAAAAAAGAATGTTGCAGGAAGCTATCGATGCGCTTTTTGACAATGGCCGCCGTGGAAAAGTTTTCACAGGCCCGAATAAACGTCCTCTGCGCTCTTTATCAGATATGCTTAAAGGAAAAAGCGGTCGTTTCCGTCAAAACCTTCTTGGAAAACGTGTGGACTATTCCGGCCGTTCCGTAATTGTTGCCGGTCCAGAACTACGCTTGCACCAATGTGGTTTGCCTAAATTAATGGCTCTTGAAATGTTCAAACCTTTTCTATTCAACAAACTTGAAGAAAGAGGTTATGTTTCAACCATTAAGAGTGCGAAAAAAATGGTGGAAAAGGAACGTCCAGAAGTTTGGGACTTACTAGAAGAATGCACAAAAGAACATCCTGTTCTTTTAAACCGTGCGCCTACTCTTCACCGTTTAGGTATTCAGGCTTTTGAACCTGTATTAATTGAAGGAAAAGCAATCCAATTGCACCCTCTGGTTTGTCAGGCATTTAACGCCGACTTCGACGGGGATACAATGTGCGTGCACGTTCCCCTTAGCTTAGAAGCTCAAATTGAAGCTCGTGTGCTTATGATGTCGACAAATAACATTCTGTCACCTCAGCATGGTACACCGATTATCGAGCCGCGGAAGGATATCGTTCTTGGCCTTTATTATTTAACTCGCGAAAACATCACATTACGTGGTGATAGTATGAAATTTTCAAGCCTAGATGAAGTCCGTGCGGCTTTCGACCATGGTTTTGTTGAACTTCATACACGAATTTTTGTGCGTTTAAATCATGGTGACAAAGAACTTATTCAAACCACTGTTGGACGTTGTATATTAAAAGAAGTAATTCCTGAAAGAGTTCCTTTCTTCAAAAAGTTTAATAAAGCACTGGATCAAAAAGCTTTAGCTGTATTGGTTAACGATACTTACCGTCTTTGCGGTGCTAAAGAAACAGTTTTACTTGCAGATGCTCTACGTGAATTAGGTTATCGTTATGCAACAGAATCAGGTATCTCTATTGCAATTAAAGATATGATGATTCCTAAAGAAAAATCTAAGTTACTAGATGAAGCATACAATGAAGTAAAAGAAGTTCGCGAACAATATGCGGAAGGTCTTATTACAGAAGGAGAACGTCATAATAAAGTAATTGATATTTGGTCACGAGTTCAAGATGAAATCACAGTAAAAATGTTGAAACAACTTGAAACTCAAAAAGCGATTAACCAAAAAGGTGAAGCTGTTCAAATTCAATCATTCAACTCTTTATATATGATGGCAGACTCTGGAGCCCGTGGTTCTAAACAACAAATGCGTCAGCTTGCTGGTATGAAGGGTCTTGTGGCGAAAGCAACAGGTGAAATTATTGAAACTCCTGTGACATCTAATTTACGTGAAGGTTTCACAATTCTTCAATACTTCATCAACACTCACGGTGCACGTAAGGGTCTTGCAGATACAGCTCTTAAAACGGCTTCTTCTGGTTACCTTACTCGTCAGTTGGTTGATGTCGCCCAAGATACAATCATTTCAGAAACAGACTGCGGTACCTTAGATGGTGTTGAAGTTACTTCTGTTGTTGAAGGTGGTGAAGTTATTCAAAGAGTTGGTGCTAGAACACTAGGTAGAACTTCTCTTTATGATATTAAAAACCGTGCCACTGGTGAAGTAATCGTAAAAGCAAATGAAGAAATTAATGAAGAGGCTGTAACTCGCTTAGATGTTGCTAAAATTGACCGTGTCTATGTTCGTTCCGTTTTAACTTGCCGTACTCGTCGTGGAGTTTGCGCAAAATGTTACGGTCGTGACTTGGCGACAGGTAATTTAGTTAACGTTGGTGAAGCAGTTGGTGTTATTGCCGCTCAATCTATTGGTGAACCTGGTACACAGTTGACAATGCGTACATTCCACTCTGGTGGTACAGCTACAACGCAATCGCAAGCTTCTTCATATGAAGCTAAGGTTGAGGGTACTGTTCAACTATTAAATGTAAGCTTAGTGAAAGGCCGCAACGAATGGGATACTGCAATGGGAAGAAACGGTGAAGTCATCGTTTATGACCTTGATGGTATTGAACGCGATCGCCACTCTATTCCATATGGCTCAAAAGTCTTCATTAAAGACGGGGCTAACGTTAAAGTTGGTACTATGCTAATTGAATGGGACCCTCACTCAGTTGTTATTGTTTCCGAGGTTTCAGGTAAGGTTAAATTCCAAGACCTTTTTGAAGGTATCTCAGTTGAAGAACGCACTGATGAAGTTACAGGTTTAACCCGTCGTGTTGTGATTGAAAACAAAGATACTAAAATTAAACCAGCTATTGTTGTTACAGATGGTTCAGGAACTGCTATTCGTATTACTGAAACTCGTGATGCTCGCTATCCTCTACCAAGTGGTGCGACTATCATGTTTGCTGATAATGACAATGTGTATCCTGGTGATGTTCTTGCGAAAATCCCACGTGAACAAGCTAAAACAAAAGATATTACAGGTGGGTTACCGAGAGTTGCTGAGTTGTTTCTAGCCCAAAAACGTAGAACATTTGCAATTATTTCTGAAATAGATGGATTTGTTTCTTTTGGTGCAGACATCAAAGGCAAAAGAAGAGTTGTCGTTACTCCAGAAATGGGTGGCGGTGATAGCCGTGAATATCTTATTCCAAAAGGTCGCCACGTCGTTGTTACTGAAGGTGATTTCATTCGTGCAGGTGAACCTCTTGTTGATGGTCCATTAAACCCACACGATATTTTAAAAGTTTTAGGTGAAAAAGCCTTAGCTAGTTACCTTGTTTCTGAAATACAGGCTGTGTATAAGCTGCAAGGTGTGAATATCGACGATAAACACATTGAAATTATTGTGAAACAAATGCTTCGCCGTGTAAGAATTAAAGATCCTGGAGATACTGAGTTCTTACCAGCTGCACAGGTAGAAAAATGGACTTTTGAAGAGCAAAATGAATTAGCAATTCAAAGAGGTGCTCGTCCTGCAACTGCAGAACCTTTATTGCTTGGTATTGCAAGAGCTGCTTCCTCTACAGAATCCTTTATTTCCGCAGCTTCTTTCCAAGAAACCACACGGGTTCTTACCGAAGCAGCACTTGCTGGTAGGAAAGACTTATTACGCGGTCTAAAAGAAAACGTAATTATGGGTCGCCTCATTCCAGCAGGAACAGGTGTTAACTTTTACAATAATCTTGAAATGTTTGTTGAAGGCCAAAGCCTTGATGCCGAAGCCATTATTGAAGCCTCAATTCCGCAGGTTGTTGCTCGCCTAGGATCTGGTTCTCATCATCAAATGCGATAATTTTTAGGGTAGGTATTCTATCTACCCTAATACTTACTTATTGCTATAATTTTACAATTTTTGCTTGACAATGGGCGTTATTCTACGTTACGAATCGACGCCCAACGGTTTGGAGTGTAATTCAATGGAAAGCCAAAAAATCCGTATTCGTCTTAAAGGCTATGATGTTTCTCTGGTTGATCAGAGCGTAGCGCAGATTATTAACAAGGCAAAAGGAACTGGAGCAAAAATTGCTGGACCAGTGCCAATGCCTACTATCATTAACCGTTATACAGTGTTGAGATCACCTCACGTTGATAAAAAATCTCGTGAGCAATTTGAAATCCGCACACACCGTCGTCTTATCGACCTTCTAGAGCCAAAACAACAAACTGTTGATGGACTTATGAAGCTTGATTTAGCGGCTGGTGTAGATGTAGAAATCAATCTCTACTAAAACCGGTTTTTTATTTTTTAACAAACTTCTACTTTCATGTAGAAGGATTAACAACAAGCTGGCGCTGTAATTTATTGCATCCAGCAGGAGTTAAAGTCATATGGTACGTTATGCTTTTAGCAAAATTGGCATGACTAGCACGTTTACAACTAATGGCTCTGCCCAAGGTGTAACCGTTCTAAAAATGCAGCCAGCTAAAGTTCTAAGACACGAAACTTTGGAAAATGGCAAAGTCGTTGTTGTTGTTGAGTACGACACAGGCCACAAAAACAAACTTGTACGTGGTTGGGTTGTCGACAATCCTGCCGAATATCAAGTAGGCTCACCTCTTAAAGCACCTTCTCTCAATGCAGGACAAAAATTAAAAATTACTGGATTTTCAAAAGGTCGTGGTTTTCAAGACGCGATGACTCGTCACGGTTTTGGTGGCGGTCCAGCAAGCCATGGTAGCCGTTTCCACAGATCCCCTGGTTCTGTAGGTATGCGTGCTGAACCTGGTCGTGTTATGAAGGGCAAAAAAATGCCTGGCCAAGACGGTAATGTGCAAGTAACTCTCCGCAATGTTCAGGTTGCTTACTGGTCAACTGAGGAATCAGTTATGGCTATTGTAGGCGGTGTGCCTGGTGCTCGCGGCGGCATAGTATTTGTTTAAGGGGAAGGGATAGCAAATGTTGTCTAAAATTGAAGCCCTACCTGAGAGTTTGGTGAGCTATGCTGACCGTAATAAAGGCACTCTCTGGCAGGTAATTAAGGCTTACAGAGCCAACCAAAGACAAGGAACTGTTGGCGTGAAAACACGTGCAATGGTGAAGTCAACTGGTAAAAAGCCTTACAAACAAAAGAAAACAGGAAGCGCTCGTCGCGGTTCATTTGTTGCTCCACTCCATGTTGGTGGTGGTGTTGCTCATGGCCCTAAAGCGCGTGACTACCGTCAAGCAATCCCTACGAAAATGAGTAAGGTTGCTTTAGGTATCGCACTATCTGAGCGTGTGAAATCTGGCAAAATTTTTGTTGGCGCACTTGATTTTCCAAGTGGTAAAACAAAAGATGCAGCGTCTGCATTAAAGAATGTTGCTGATTTGTCTGGAAATACTTTGGTTTGCTTAAGCAATCCAAATGAAAATACAATTCGTGCTCTTCGCAATATCCGCGGAGTTCACCTTGTAAGTCCAGACCAAGTGAATGCATTTACTGTTCTTCAAGCACGCAGTCTTATTGCAAGTCCAGAAGCGTTCAAAGTTCTTGAATCAAGACTAGCAGACTGATTTTTGAAGAAAGGAAATGAACATGCGTTCGGATTATGTTATCAAAGGTTCAGTTTTAAGCGAAAAATCTTATGCTCTCTTAGAAAATAAGGTATACACACTTAAAGTTGATCTCAAAGCTACTAAACAAGATATCAAAACAGCTGTTAAAGATGTTTTTGGTGTTGATGTGATCAGTGTAAACACTTCTATTTTACGTGGAAGAGTTGTTCGTAAAGCGCGCTCAAGAAAAGGTGGCGCTGTTGAAGTTAAACTTCCAAATATCAAAAAAGCGTTTATTCGCTTAAAAGATGGGCAAGAACTTCCAGCTCCTGTTTTAAATGCGCCTGCTGAAGCAACAGCGGAATAATAATTCCGTTTTTTCGTATTTTTTAGTTTTATGCGCGGAAAAATCCTCGAATTATCGCGCAAGGATGAGGAACAATGGGAATCAGACAATTAAGGCCATACACGGCTACAACAAGAACACAAAGTTACATCAATTACAGAGAAGTTCTTACTACTGATACTCCTTACAAACCGCTCTTAGTGGCAAAACCAAGAAAAGCGGGTCGTAATAATACTGGTCGCATTACTGTTCGCCATCACGGTGGTGGAAATAAAGTTAAGTACCGTATTATCGACTGGAAGAGATCCCGTAAGGACGTTGAAGGTGTTGTAACTTCAGTTGAGTACGATCCAAATCGTACAGCTTTTATTTCACTTGTTAAATATGTTGACGGAGATCGTCGTTACGTTCTTGCAACTGACGGCGTTAAAGTTGGCACTAAAATTATCGCTTCTTCAGAAGCTGATATTAAAGCAGGGAACAGCTTACCGCTAAAAAGAATTCCTGCAGGTACTACAATTCACAGTGTTGAAATGCGTCCAGGTTCTGGTGCGAAACTAGTTCGTAGTGCAGGAGCTTCTGCTACTTTAGTAGGTCGTATTGAAAGATACGCTCAAATTCGTATGCCTTCTGGTGAGCTTCGCCTTATTCCAGAAGATTGCTATGCAACTATCGGAACTGTATCCAATGCTGACCATATGAATGTTTCTATTGGTAAAGCTGGTCGTAATCGTTGGAAGGGTATCCGTCCAACTGTCCGTGGTGTCGCTATGAACCCTGTTGACCATCCAATGGGTGGTGGTGAAGGTCGTACAAGTGGTGGCCGTCATCCATGTTCACCATGGGGTCAATTGGCTAAAGGTTATAAGACTCGCAAGGTTAAACCTAGCGATAAGTTTATCGTAAGCCGTCGTAAGAAATAATCGAATTGCTTAAGGGGTAAAAGCACATGTCACGTTCGTTGAAAAAGGGTCCTTTCGTTGACACCCATTTGCTAAAATTAGCAGATAAAAACAAGGGTGCTGGGAAGGTAATTAAAACTTGGAGCCGCCGTTCCACAATTATTCCAGATTTTGTTGGACTCACATTTGCAGTTCACAATGGAAAAAAATTCGTTCCTGTTTATGTGAACGAAAATATGGTTGGACACAAGCTTGGTGAATTTTCGCCAACTCGTACTTTCCATGGTCATGGTGCGGATAAAAAAGCCGCTAAGAAAAAGTAAGAGGTAATTTATGGACGCAAAAGCAACACACTATGCTGCAAAGTGTACCGCACGTAAAGCAAGATTGTTAAGACCGCTCATCATTGGCAAAACTGTTCCACAAGCAATAGCTGTTCTTTCTGTTGAAAGACGTGCTGGTTCTGTAGCGACAGTAAAGCTTATTCGCTCTGCGCTTGCACAGCTTCCTGCTAACAGTGCTGTAAATACTGTAATAAGTGACTTTGTAGTGAATGAAGGCCCTCGCCGCCGCATGTTTATGCCGCGCGCTCAGGGACGTGCAACGCCTATTTTGAAAAAGACGTCGCACTTAACTATTCGTCTTAAACTTAATTAACAGAGGGTACAACAGTGGGTCAGAAAGTACATCCAATTGGTTTGAGACTTGGGATTAACAAGACTTGGGATTCTCGTTGGTTTAGCAAACGTGAATTTGCAAAAAATCTTAATGAAGACTTGAATGTTCGCAAGTTCATATCAAAAAAATACGCAGAAGCTGGCGTTGCACGCGTTGAAATCGAACGCGCTGCTAAACAAGTTGTAGTAAAAGTTTATACAGCAAAACCTGGAAAACTTATTGGAAAACAAGGTAAAGGAATTGAACTTCTTCGTGATGAAGTAAAGACAGTTCTAAAATCTAATGACAAGTCCATCAAAGTTGATGTATTTGAAGTGAAGAATCCTGATACAAATGCTCAATTAGCTGCTTTCAACGTTGCACAGCAACTTGAAAAACGTATTTCCTTCAGAAGAGCAATGAAGAAGGTTATGCAACAAGCTATGAAAGCTGGCGGAAAAGGTATTAAAATTCGCGTTTCCGGTCGTTTAAATGGTGCAGAAATGGCTCGTACAGAGTGGTATATGGAAGGTCGCGTACCTCTTCACACTCTTCGTGCTGATATTGACTATGGTACATCTGAAGCTTTAACAACTTACGGACTCATTGGTGTTAAGGTTTGGTTATTTAAGGGTGAAGTTTTTGGAAAAACAGCTGGAAGCATGGCTGTTTCTGCTGCAAAAACTGCACGCAATGAGGAGTAATAAAACATGTTGGCTCCAAAGAAAGTTAAGTTTCGTAAATCTCACAAAGGTCGTATTAAAGGCGTTGCAGATCGTTGCAATAGCGTAGACTTTGGTGATTTTGCTCTTCAGGCAATTGAACCTGGAAAATTAGAAGCTCGTCAAATCGAAGCAAGTCGAATTGCCTTGACCCGCCATATAAAACGTGGTGGAAAAGTGTGGATTCGTGTGTTCCCAGACAAGCCTATTACTAAAAAGCCTGCTGAAACACGTATGGGTTCTGGTAAGGGTGGTTTGGATCGTTGGGTTTGTCCAATTCGTTCAGGCCGTGTGATTTTTGAAGTACAGGGTGTTCCTGCAAATCTTGCAAAAGAAGCTTTTGAGCTTGCAGCAGCTAAACTCCCATTCAAAACACGCGTAATGAGCAGAAGTGATAAGGTTTGGGAAAATCAATGAAAAAACAAAAAAAGTTTGCTGATTTAAACTCTAGTGATGCAGCTAAAAAACAAGACTCTTTAGTAAAAGAGCTTGTAAAGTTCAAAGTTTCCATGGACCCTGCTGTTATTAGCAACGCAGGTGGGATTGCTGGTTTGAGAAGAGATTTGAGAATCGTTTCTCGTAAAAAAGCACAAGCATCTGCTAAATAATTGAGGTATAAACATGGAAAACAACAATAAAATTACAAAGAATCCAATTAGAGGCCGTGTAGTAGCGATCTCTAAAGATACAAAGACTGTTAAGGTAGAAGTGCCTCGTATTGTTCCAAGCAAAACATATGGCAAACGTCTTCACCTCCATACATCTTTGTTCGCTGACACTTTTGGTGTTGCAAATATAGCAGTAGGAAAAGATGTGGATATTCTTCCTTGCCGCCGTATTTCAAAAAATAAGTCTTGGAAAGTAGTTTCTGTTGTTGCTCACTAATTCAAAAAGTAAGCAACGCAGTTAAATAGTTTCTTTTCTCTTTCTCATTTAATGGGGTGTATCGTGATTCAGCCAGAATCAATCCTGGTAGCAGCCGACAATAGCGGTGCGCGCACTCTTAACGTCATTCGAGTAATGGGCGGTTCTTTCCGTCGTTATGCTCGCGTTGGCGATTTGATTGTCGTTTCCGTAAGAGATGCTGTGCCTGGTGGGCGTGTTAAAAAAGGTGAAGTACATAAAGCAATTGTAGTTCGCTGTAAGAAAGAAGTTTCGAGAACAGATGGTTCTCGTATTCGTTTTGATGAAAATGCTGCTGTTCTTGTAAAAATTGTCAAAAATGAAAAAGAGCCAGTTGGAACCCGTATTTTTGGACCAATTGCTCGTGAATTAAGACAACGTAATTGTGGCAAGATTATCAGCTTGGCTCCGGAGGTTCTATAATCCATGGCAAGCGAAAAAAATCAAGCAGGTAAAAAACCTACTGGTGGAAGAAAAGGCGCTGATTATGGCGCAGTAGTTGTTCGTGGGGAACACACTAAAGGTGTGAAACCAAGATACATGGCAAAGTTCAGCGACAAAGTTTTACCTGAACTTAAAAAGCTTCATCCAACAAAAAATGTTATGGAGCTTCCTAAGATCGTAAAAATCGTTGTTAATACTTGCCAAGGCGAAGCTACTCAAAATATCAAAGCACTAGAAGCTGCAGCTGCTGAGCTCGAAATCATTACTGGTCAAAAAGCAGTAATTACTCGCGCTAAAAAGTCAATTGCAACTTTCAAATTACGTGCAGGAATGCCTATTGGGGCTTCTGTAACGCTTCGTAAAGAACGTATGTTCGAATTCTACGATAAACTCGTTTCTGTTGCACTACCTCGCGTACGTGACTTCCGTGGAGTTTCTTCAAATAGTTTCGATGGACGTGGCAACTACTCTCTTGGTATCCGCGAACAAATCATATTTCCTGAAATTGAAGCGGATAAAGTAGATAAAACTCGTGGTTTGAGTATCACTATTGTTACATCAGCTAAAACTGATGAAGCAGCGCGTGAACTTCTTACTCTCCTCGATATGCCGTTTAGAAAGTAAAGGGGATAGATGTGGCTCGTTTAGCAATGATTAATAAAGCAAATAAAAAAGCCAAGTTTTCTACGCGTCAACACAACCGTTGCAACCAATGCGGTCGTCCACGCGGATACTACAGAGACTTCGGTGTTTGTCGTATTTGCTTACGTAAAAATGCCCTTTCAGGACAAATTCCTGGAATGGTCAAGGCTAGTTGGTGAGGTGAAAAAATATGTACACTACTGATCCAATCGCTGATATGTTAACTCGTATCCGTAATGCTTCAACTGCAGGCTTAAAATATACTACAGTTCCAGCAAGCATTATTAAAATTGAAATTACAAAAATCTTAGAAGCAGAAGGTCTCATTCGTGGGTTCCGTCTCATCAAAGATAATGGTCAAGGCAAAATTAAAATTGCCATGAAATACACTGAAGTTGGACAACCTGTGATTCGTGGATTAACTCGCGTTTCTAAACCTGGTTGCCGTGTTTATAAAGCTGTTTCGGATCTTCCAAAGATTCGTGGTGGTCTTGGTTTCGCTATACTTACGACTCCAAAAGGTGTTCTTACAAGCAGAACTGCTCGTAAAGAAAACGTTGGTGGAGAAGTATTAGCTTATGTTTGGTAACTTTCGAGGACTTTAGGAGGCTTCTATGTCAAGAGTTGGTAAGCAGCCAATTAAAATTCCTTCGGGAGTAACCGTCAAGCTAAACGGAAATATTCTCGAAGTGAATGGCTCTAAGGGCACATTAAAGCGTGATACTTTTGGACGCGTTGCAATTGCTCAACAAAATAATGAAGTTGTGGTATCTGCTAATAAAGGCGAACACAGCTCAGCATACTGGGGACTATACAGAACCCTACTTTCCAACATGATTCAAGGTGTATCTGCTGGTTTCAGCAAGTCTCTTGAAATTCAAGGTACTGGTTACCGCGCTAGCATGGCTGGCAAAGTACTCAACCTAACTGTTGGTTATTCACATCCTGTGAATATTGACCCACCTGTAGGAATCACTTTTGAAGTTGATAAAGCAGGGAAAGTCAACATTACTGGAGTTGATAAAGAATTAGTCGGTCAAGTGGCTGCAAAAGTTCGTTCCGTGCGCCCAGCTGAACCTTACCAAGGTAAAGGTATTCGCTACGCTGGTGAAGTTATTGCAACTAAAGTTGGTAAATCAGCAGGTAAAAAATAAATTTTATCTGCTCATTAAAAGTCGAGTTTTCTGTATGTTAGCAGGAAGCCAGGAGATGTTATGTATCGTATAATTAATCGTAGAAAGATCAGGCAATTGCGTAAAATGCGCTTTTGGCGCCGCCGTTCTTCTGATTTAACAAAACCACGCCTTTGTATTTTCAAAAGCAGCCGTCATATTCAAGCTCAACTTATTGATGACAATAAAGGTACTGTTATTGCTAGCGCGAGCTCCATTGAGACAGAAATTAAATCAACGGGTCTTCGTGGCAAACCAATGGCTGTAAAAGTTGGTGGGCTTATTGCTGAGAGAGCAAAAAAGGCTGGGGTAAGTTCTGTTGTATTTGACAGAAACGGTTTCACATACCATGGGCGTATTCAGGTTCTTGCTGATTCCGCTCGTGAAGCTGGTCTTCAGTTCTAAGAACTTAACTTTATTAAGGAAAAGCAGAAAATGCAAATGAATAAAGAAGAACAGAAAAAAGATCGTTTTGAAGATCGTGTAGTTAGCGTTTCACGTGTTTCTAAAACTGTAAAAGGTGGTAGACGCATGAGCTTCTCAGCACTTGTTGTTGTGGGAGACCGTCAAGGTACTGTTGGTTACGGACTTGGCAAAGCAGCAGAAGTTCCTGAGGCTGTAAGAAAAGCTGTTGCACAAGCGAAAAAATCACTCATCACTGTTCCAATGGAAAAACAAACTATTCCATTTGTGGTGAATGCTAAATTTGGCGCAAGCCAGCTCCTTCTAAGCCCAGCTTCAGAAGGTAGCGGTATTGTTGCTGGTAGCTCCGTGCGTGCAGTTGCAGAACTTGCAGGCATTCCTAACATCATGGCTAAAATTCAAGGTAGTAGAAATCCTCATAACGTTGTGAAAGCAGCATTTAAAGGACTAAAGCAACTCTCCACTACTGAAGAATATTTAAAAGCGCGTAAATAAAGGGGAAATATTAAATGCAATCAATTCATACCCCAAAAATTAAAGTGACATTGCTACGTAGCTTTGCTGGTCGTAGCGAGTCACAGCGTAGAACCCTAGTTTCACTTGGTCTTTCTAAAATAGGTTCTTCACGGGTATTACCTAATGTGAACCCAATTCTTGGCCAGGTCAATAAGGTAATTCAATTTATCAAAGTTGAACCAGCTGAGTAAGGAGTATTAAAGTGAAAATTGAAGAACTTCGCCCAAATCCGGGTGCAAGAAAAGATAGACGTCGTCTTGGTAGAGGTCCTGGAAGTGGACTCGGTAAAACTGGTGGTCGTGGTGGAAAAGGTCAAACAGCTCGTTCTGGCTCTAGCATTCGCCCAGGTTTTGAAGGTGGACAAACTCCTCTTTATCGCCGTATTCCTAAACGTGGATTTAAAAATGCATGTGCTATTCCAGTAGAAGCTTTAAATCTTAAAGATTCAACGCCTTATATTGAAAATGGAATTTTAGATGGCTCTAGCTTCGTGGCTAAGGGCTTCGCTAAATTGCTATCAATGGGTGAAGTACCTGCAGAGCTTAAAACAGTGAAAAACTTTGTTATGTCTTCTGGAGCGCGTGAAAAGTTGCTCGCAAAAGGCGTAACCATCGAGGAGTAATCAGAGAATGCCTCAGGGAAGTGGCTGGACAGAAAATGTCCTTGTAAAGCGTTTGTTGTTTACATTGTTAGCACTTCTCGTTTTCCGCATTGGAGTGCATATACCGGTTCCTGGAATTGATGCGAAAGAGCTTGCTCTTTTTGCAAGTCAACAAGGAGCTGGGCTTCTAAAAATATTTAATATGTTTTCAGGCGGAGCGTTAAGTCACTTCTCCATTTTTAGTCTTGCCGTTATGCCTTACATATCTGCAAGTATTATCATTCAGCTGATGACAGTCGTTGTTCCTGCTTTGGAGCAAATGCAAAAAGAAGGTGGCGTAGGAAGACAAAAAATCACCCGCATTACAAGGAGTCTTTCTGTTCTTCTCGCCCTTGTGCAAGCTTATCTGCTTTCAGCAGGACTTGAAGCTTCTAGAGGACCTGATGGTGGAATGATTGTTTTGGATCCAGGGCTATCATTTAGAGTTATGGCTTGTATCCTAATGGCTGCAGGCAGTTGCTTTGTAATGTGGTTAGGTGAGCAAATCACCGACAAAGGTATAGGAAACGGTATTAGTTTACTTATCTTTGCAGGAATTGTTGCCTATTTACCATCTTCTGCAAACACAATTGTAGAAATGGTCAAACAAAACAGTGGTGCTTTATTGGGTGCTGTTGGAATTGTAGCTTTTGCGTTATTTCTTGTTTTTGCAGTTACGTTTTTTGAACAAAGTTATAGAAAAATTCCAATTCATTATGCAAAAAGACTCGTTGGAAAAAGAGTGATGTCAGCTCAGGCTACTCATCTACCTTTAAAGGTAAATATGGCTGGAATCATGGCTGCTATTTTTGCTTCGACTATTCTTGCAGTTCCTGCAACATTTCTCAGTTTTGGAAATGCGGCTGGTAATGTATGGTTAGCAGATTTTTTACCAGGTCACTGGCTCTATAACGCTGTGTTCGTTGTTCTTGGGATGTTCTTTTCCTTTTTCTATGCCTCTATTGTCTTTAAATCAGATGATGTTGCGGAAAATCTAAAGAAACAAAATGCCTATATCCCTGGTATTCGTCCAGGCAGTGAAACAGCGGAAGCGTTAGACACAGTTGTAACTCGTCTTACCTTTGCTGGTGCGATTTACATGAATCTCATTGTTGTAGTGCCTTCTTTAGTTGGCGGTACTTTTTCTCAACAGATGACGTTTGGTGGAACATCACTTTTAATCGTAGTAGGTGTTGCTCTTGAAGCTATTAGACAGGTAAGAGCACAGTTAGCTACGCAAAAGTATGATCATCTTATATTTCCATCACAAGCTCAACCAAGAGAAACGACAAGCAATGATACAAGGCTATGAAGCAGGGTTATAAATGAAGGTAATCATTTTTTTAGGCCCTCCGGGCGTTGGCAAAGGAACTCAATGCTCCTTACTTAGTTCACGTCTTGGAGTTAAGCATATCTCAACTGGCGCAATTATTCGTCAGGAAATTGCTTCTGAATCGCCTCTTGGCATCAAAGTTAAGGGCATTGTTGAATCAGGTCATTTAGTTGATGATAAGTCAATTTTTGAATGCCTTGAAAGTGCACTTAACCAAATGAACCTCAAACAAAGTGATGTCATTTTGCTTGATGGTATTCCAAGAAATCTTTCGCAAGCAAAAGAATTTGATGTTCTTATTGGTAAGTTTTCTAGCAAAGTTGATTTAGTTCTTTCTCTATCAGCAGAACTTGATCAATTAATAGAGAGATTTGAAAAGAGATGGACTTGTTCCGCGTGTGGAAAAATTGAGTCACTTTCACATCAAACAGATATCTCAAAATATATTTGTACCAGTTGTGAAAAAGTTGGCACTATGTTTCGCCGCAAAGATGATGAACCAGAAACTGTTAAAAAACGGTTTACAGTTTATCAACAAGAAACACAGCCTTTAATTTCTTTTTATGCTGATAGGAATAATTTATGCGTTGTTGATGGGTTACAACACCCCGAGATCGTTTATGCTGAAATTGTATCAATTTTATTAAGAAAGTAAAGATTGAACTTGATTTAAGCAGCGGATTGGGATACCCAATAACACTCTTTGTTCTCATTGGAGTATGAACGTAAATGGCTGAATATGATAATAAACCTAAAAAGGCGAAGTTTGACGAAGAAGACAATGCCAAAAGGGTTGAGTTGGATGATGATGACAAACCTAGAAAGGTTGAATTGGAAGGTATCGTTGCTGAAAAGTTACCTAACAATTTGTTTATAGTAGAACTCGACAATAGTCTCAAGGTTTTAGCTCATGTATCAGGTCGCATGAAAATGAATTGTATCAATATTTTACCTAGTGATAGAGTAAAAGTTGAACTAAATCCAAATGATAAGACGAAAGATGGTCGATTTAGAGCTAAAATTGTTTTTAGATCTAAATAAAAGTTTTGTGAGTTTTTACTAGGAGTTTTTACTAATGAAGGTTAGAGCTAGTGTAAAGCCAATTTGCGACAAATGTAAAGTGATTCGTAGAGTTGGTGTAGTTAGAGTTATTTGTGAAAATAAAAAACACAAGCAGCGTCAAGGTTAATTAATTTCGGAGGTTAGTTGTGGCAAGAATTGCGGGCGTTGACATTCCGCGTAACAAGCGTATCGAAATTTCGCTTACGTATATACATGGTCTTGGTCGTAAATCCTCTCAAAAGATTCTGGATCAATTGTCTATTAATAGAGACACTCGCACCCAAGATCTCAGCGACGATCAGATTAACGCCATAAGAAAACTTATTGATACAAACCACACAGTAGAAGGTGATTTGCGTCGTCTTGTTCAGTCCAATATTAAACGTTTAATGGACTTAGGTTGTTATCGTGGTCTTCGTCACCGTAAGGGATTACCTGCTCGTGGACAAAGAACAAAAACAAATGCGCGTACACGTAAGGGTCCTAAGAAGACAGTTGCGAACAAGAAGAAGTAACTTCTAAGGTGTGAGGTATTTTGATAATGAATAAGGTAGTAACAAAGAAAAAGCGTGTAAAACGCAATGTTCCAACCGGTATAGCAACCATTTCAGCAAGTTTCAATAATACTATTGTTACTTTTGCTGATGCAAATGGTGATGTTATCACTTGGTCTAGTGCTGGTAGCAAGGGCTTTAAAGGCTCTCGTCGTAGCACTCCATTTGCAGCACAGGTTGCTGCAGAAGACGCTGCTCGTAAAGCTATTGATTGTGGTATGAAAAGTTGCTCAGTTATAGTGACTGGACCTGGTTCTGGAAGAGAATCAGCAGTACGTGCTATTTCTGCAACAGGAATTAAAGTTACGCTTATCAAAGACGCAACTCCAGTTCCACACAATGGATGCAGACCACCAAAACGTCGTAGAGTATAATAGATTTTTAAAGTCTATGAATTTGACTCAAGAGTTGTTAAAAAAACGCTTAGAGATTATTTTTAATCTCTAAGTCTTTTAAATTCTTGATTCAATATATTTGGCAGATTAGGGTGTCTCATTCTTACTGAACTTTTAAAAGGTTCTGGTTTATTTTGACAGTACTTTTAAGCTAATGGATAAGGCAGTCAAACTTTTAACACAAGAGATAAATTGGTGTTATTAGTTTAATGCTTTATCGTTTTCTCTTGGTAAATGTTAAAAATAGTGTTACAAGTCAGCTTGTAACACTCATTCGTGTTTTTTAATGCGACTTATTTAATAATTTCTAAGTCTTGCATTGGAACATGAAAGTTGAGCCTTTATATAAATAAAAGCTCATAAGGTACTTTGGGGCAAAATAAGAAACGGAAAAGTTGACGGAGTCAATAATGCAGAGCAACTGGAAGGCGCTGTTAAAGCCGCAGTTTATTGAAAAAGAAGAAATTTCTTCTGCTTTTGGGAGATTTATAGCTAAGCCTCTTGAGCGTGGTTTCGGTACTACGTTAGGTAACGCATTGCGTCGTGTTTTGCTTTCTTCTCTTCAAGGTGCTGCTGTTGTAGGTTTGCGCATTGAAGGAGTAGAGCATGAGTTTTCGACAGTTCCTGACGTTTCAGAAGATGTTACAGAGATTGTTTTAAACTTAAAAGCTTTAGACGTTTGGCTCGATACGGAAGGTGAAAAAACTGCTGTTATCGACGTTGTTGGTCCTAAAGTTGTCAGAGGTTCCGATATCATCTCAGACGGCTCTCTGCGTGTATTAAATCCTGATCACATTATATGCACAGTTGGTGCAGGCGGAAGATTTAAGGCAGAAATCACTGTTCGAACTGGTAAAGGTTATTTGACAAGTGATGCAGTAAAAGAAGGCCTACCACTAAGTGTTATACCAATTGATGCTGTCTTTTCACCTGTGAAAAGAGTTAGCTTCAGTGTATCTGATACTCGTATTGGTCAGCGCTCTGATTATAACAAACTTATCTTAGAAATCAGTACAAATGGTGCTGTTACTTCTGAAGACGCTTTGGCTTATGCAGCTAAAATCCTTAAAGATCAGCTTTCTATCTTCATCAATTTCCAAGAGGCTGACGATGAAGTTCAAGTAGTTGATTCTATTCAAGTGGATGCGCGTTTGAATGAGAATCTTTATAAGTCGGTTGACGAACTTGAACTTTCTGTGAGAGCTGCTAATTGTCTTGAAAATGCTGGCATTCGTTATATTGGCGAGCTTGTGATTAGGACAGAAGCTGAAATGCTTAAAACTAAAAATTTTGGTCGTAAGACATTGAACGAAATTAAAGACCTCCTTGCTGAAATGGGACTCCATCTTGGCATGAAGATAGAGGGATTTGACCCTACTAAACTAAGGGATAGAATTTAGTCTGATTAAGGATGGAAGAAAATGAGACATCGTTTAGCACATAGAAAATTAAACAGAGATTCAGCTGCACGTAAGGCATTACTTCGTGGATTGGCAACTCAATTAATTGAGCACGGCACAGTTGTTACAACTCTTGAAAGAGCAAAAGAACTAAGAAAAGTTGTAGAACCTCTAGTTGCTTTAGCACGTATTGACAGCGTAAATACTCGTAGAGCAGCTGCTTCTACGCTTTATAGCAAGAAAAGCGTTGGAGATCTCTTTTCTCGTGTAGCTCCAGCTAACGCGCAAAGAAATGGTGGATATACTCGTATTCTAAGACTTGGTTTCCGTCCAGGAGATCATGCGCGTAGAGCAATTATTGAGTTTGTTGAACCAAATGCTGTAAAAGTTGCTGAAGCCGCTCCTGCAGCTAACTAATTTACTTCTACAATAAACTTTGTAAACAAAAACGGTAGAGAACAAATATTCTCTACCGTTTTTTACATATTTAGGAAAAAAAATGACTAATTTACCTCAATGCCCTCAATGTAATTCTAACTACACTTATGAAGATGCTGCACTATTTATTTGTCCCGAATGTGGAAATGAATGGCCAAAACTTTCAAATTCTGACGAAACTAAAGAAAAATTAAATGTAATTAAAGATGCACACGGAAATATTCTCCAGGATGGGGATTTTGTAACTGTGATTAAAGATTTAAAAGTAAAAGGCTCTTCTTCATCAATTAAAGTTGGGACAAAAGTAAAAATTATTAGACTTGTTCATGAAGGCGACCATAATATTGATTGCAAAATTGAAGGATTTGGCTCGATGCAGTTGAAATCTGAGTTTGTAAAAAAAGTTATCAATTAATAGCCTTTTGCTTTTAATTGATAATGATTACTTTATCTTGAAGCGCATTTCGCAGATAATGATTTTTTAACTAATCCTTCCATAAAACATTTTAAGTTTTCAAATATCTATCCGAACCTCTTTTGTATTCTAATCTAGGTAAGATATGATACTTAAAAAAAGTTTAGTACTAAAATTTTTATTTAAAACCCCAAGCCAAAGCAATTCTATTTTAATTGCAATATGTATTGTATTATGTGCATTCATAATACAATGGTATTTTTATACTACATTTCGTACAACTATTTTTATAGCTTTTTATCCTGCAGTATTTTTTGCATCTTTGATCACAGGAGATTATTTAGCAGGATTTATTGCAACAGTATTATCCATAGTTTTAGCAATATATGGATTTGCCCCTGAACTTATTTTTCCAAAACCAAATGATATACAGCATACAAGTTGGGCATCTATAATTTTTTTCTTTATAATGGGCAATATATTTAGTTATGTTCAATCAGATTGCAGAAAAATTGCTGCTAAAGCCTTACAGCAAGAACGAGAAATAAGAACTATACTTGATGAATCTGCCATAATAACAGTTACAGATCGTGAAGGAAAAATTACATTTGTAAATGATAAATATTGCGAACTTACAGGTTATAGTAAAGAAGAATTAATTGGCAATACTCATAAAATTGTGAGTTCATCATTCCATACCTCCTCTTTTTATTCAGATTTATGGAAAACAATTAGTGAAGGAAAAGTTTGGCGTGGTGAAATTTGCAATAAGAAAAAGAATGGTGAAATATACTATGAATATAATACTATCACTCCAATTCAAGATGCAAAAGGGAATATAATTAAATTTATAGCAATGCGACTTGATATTACTGAAAAAAAAATTCGTGAAAAAGAGTTGATTGAAAAATCAAAACTAACAGCTCTATTAGACATGGCTAATGGAATGGCGCATGAAATTAAAAATCCGTTACAAATTATAATAGGAATAATTTCATCTATTTTATCAAAAAGTAACGAAATAAATCTTTCTATTCACAGAAAATGCTGTGAGGATATTATGAAATCAAGTCGAAGAATATCAGAAATAATAAGTACGCTAGAAGAATTTTCTAATGAGTCTGATATAAAAATATTCAAAGATGTTGAATTAAAAAATATAATTCATTCCACATTAAATTTATGTTATGAAAATTTTAAAGTAAGTGAAATAGATCTCAAAGTGATGTCAATTCCTCAAGTTTCTTTAAGATGTCAGTATAATAGAATTGTTCAAGCTTTATGGCAGCTTTTAACTAATTCAAGGGACGCTATTTTACCTCTGAGAGAAAGGTGGATTAATATCGATTTTTCATTAGGAGAAAATGATTTTAAGATTATTATCACAGACTCAGGAAAAAATATCCCGAAAGAAATCTCTGATAAAATGAAAACTCCTTTTTTTACAACAAAATCTGAAAAAAAACATTTAGGTCTAGGTCTTTCAATTGCAGATAGTATATTGAGAAATCATGGAGGAAATATTGAAATTGATACATTCTCAGAAACAACCAAAATAATATTAGTTTTTCCAATCATCCTAATTTCTTTTCAATTTGAATAAATTTCAAATCAATATAAAATTAAATTATTTTCTTTAATTATTTTTCATTTATTACAATAAAAAATTAATTTATTTTTCTTACATTTATTCATTCTGCATTTTTCAATAATCATTTATTCATTATTTTTCAATTTCAATTTCTTCTTTATTATTTTTCTGAATAAATAAATTCTCCCCGCCACTTATTGGGGGGAGGTTGCTCTTTAAAATGAGTACAACGTTTTATAAAAATTCTTATTGCATTATCTGTTGGTCTTTCAATAAGTAAATCTTCTAATAATTCGATAGCTTCATCCCAACGCTTCTCTTTATAAAGCTCTATACTTTTATTAAAGGTTTTAAGAAGCTCAAGTTCTATGGCAGCTATGTCACCTTTTTCTGCAACGAGTTCATATATAGTAACAGGTAAAGTTTTCCCTTTCACAATTGCATAATCTAAAACACGTAGTGCAAAGTCATCAGGAAGTTGATCAACTGTATTTTGGCTTACAATTATTTTAGTGCCATAAGTTTTATTCAAACTTTCTAAACGACTGGCTAAATTTACTTCATCACCAATAATAGTGTAGCTTAACCTTAAATCAGTACCTATATTGCCAACAATAATATCGCCAGAATTAATTCCAATTCTTGTTTTAAATTCTTTTTTACCATTTTTTTTCCAATTAATATTTAATTCTTCGCATTTTAATTGACATTCTAATGCTGCTTTGCAAGCAAGTTCAGCATGATTTGTTAATTCTATTGGTGCTCCCCAAAACGCCATAACTGCATCACCAATATATTTATCTACAGTTCCATTATATTTAATAATTGTATTACTTATTATATTAAAATATTCTGAAAGCTGCGCAGTTAATTCGTTAGGAGTTAAAGTTTCCGAAATAGATGTAAAATCAGCGACATCTGAGAAAAATACTGTTATATTTTTCCTCGTTCCTTCAATAATTGCTTCTTGTTTAGTTTCAATTAATTGCCTAACCAAAGTTGCTGGAACATATTTTTGAAATGACCTTAAACCAACCTTCATTTTTTTTGTAGACTCAATTAATTCATCTATTTCTTTTAAACTATTAGAAAAGTTTATTTCATCATCAAGCTGTAGTTTACCAATTTTTTCTGTTTCTTTAACAAGTTTTCTAATTGGATTTGAAATTAAATGATTTAAAAATAATAAAATTCCGCTAGATAAAAATAATGATAAAAAACATATTACTACAGAAAAAATAATCATATTCAAAATTTGATTATAAATATTAGATGCATGTACATATTTTAAGATAAGCGCTATTTTTCCATCTGAATTGATAACTGCTAAATATAAACTCGTTTTTTTTGCTGACCAATTGTAATCAATAAATGATTCATTTATTTTTAGATTATTTAAAATATTTTCAGGAGGTAAAATATTTTTAAATTCTCCATCAATATCATCGCCGTTAGAAGCTAATAAAAATTTATCGTTTAATGAACCAATTCCTCTATCTACTTTATATATTCCCCAACTTCCAGGAATAATATCTATTAATAAATTTAATAAATTTTTTCCAATGTCTACACTTAATTCAATAGAACCTAAATGTTTGCCATTTAAAAACATAGGACTAATAGTTCTAAATCCATAGCCACTTTGTCCTTGCTCTAAAGCATAAACTGTTTTTCCTTTCATATTTGCTGCAATTACTAGTGGTTGATAAGAAACGTTTTCACCAAAATATTCAGGCTGATTTACACTTAAAAAGTGCGTTATTTTTGTTCCATCATTAATTTGAAAAGAAAATTCAGAATACCCTAAATTTTTTATTTTCTCCCAAATTGGTGAGGTAATTTCAAATAATTTTTTCCTATTTTTCGCTGAAAAATTTTGAAGAATTTCATTATTTAATTTTAATGATTCTATTAAAGGAATTGAGTTATCAATTTCATTTGCTATTATTCTATTTATAATTTTAGAAATTCATTGTTCCATCTCAAAATTTTGTGCATATAATGCTTTGATACTGCTTTGGATGAGTTGATAACTAAGACCTATTATAAGTGACTGTGTTAAAATTATTACAATCACAAAAGAACTTTTTAACCGGGAAAATATATTTAATAATGATTTTATGTACTTGAACATGAAATTCCTTAATTTTTTTTCCAATAAATTCAGCTTATTATGTTATGCTATAGTTCTCTTCCCTAATTTATTCAGTATGTTTGAAATTTGAACAAGGAGGAAAAAAGATGTTTATATCGCTTGCAATATAATCTAAAACGATGTATTATGTGTTTAGGAGGTTTTTGTGACTCTAGAATTAGACAAACAGCTTTGTTTTTTGGTGTATTCTACTTCTCTTGCTTTTAATAGAGTTTATTATAAGCTACTCAAAGAGTTAGGAATTACATATCCTCAGTATTTGGTCATGCTTTTACTATGGGAAAAACAACCTCAAACTGTTTCCATGATTTGTTCTAGTTTATTTTTAGAAACAAGCACAGTTACTCCACTTTTAAAGAGGTTAGAAACTCTCAAACTTATTGAAAGGAGGCGTGAAAAAACTGATGAAAGGCAGGTCAATATTTCATTAACTGAAGCTGGCAGAAACCTTGAAGTTAAAGCTAAATTCATACCGCAAGTGTTAGAAAACTCTAGCAACCTTAATGCCATAGAAGTAGAGCAAGTTATACAAGGTTTGGTAAAACTGAGAACAGCTTTAAAAGTAAGCAAAGTTTAGATTTTTTTTAGAATTTTTATATCGTAAAAGATATAATATAACACGACTTATGGGAGATATTTTATGTTAGATAAAGTTTTATATAGCACAAGTGCTAAAGCAACAGGTGGAAGAGATGGAAAAGCTGAGACCTTAGACGGTAAAGTTAAGTTAAGCCTTTCAGTTCCAAAAGAACTTGGTGGTGATGGCGGAGCAGGAACAAATCCAGAACAACTGTTTGCAATGGGATACAGCGCTTGCTTTTTAGGTGCTATGCGGCATGTGGCAGGAGTTGACAAAGTTCAACTATCAGCAGACACCAGCATTGAAGGAAATGTAGGAATTGGTCCAATTCCAAATGGCTTTGGAATTGAAGTTGAATTAAAAATTCATGTTCCTAATATGGATAAAAGCAAAGTAAAAGAAATTGTTGATAAGGCTCATATCGTTTGTCCTTATTCAAATGCTACACGCAATAATATTCAAGTTAAATTAACAGTGATTTAATTCCTGTTAATTTAACTTTGTCAAATGAATTTATAAATTTTTTTGTTCTAAATTATTTAATAAATTCAACAAACTTCCAGCAACTTCTTGTACCGTTTCTTTACTGATCCACTCAGGTAAATTTTCTTTCGCTGTTGGAGGCGAAATTTTAAACTCCAATAAATTAATGGATTCTGCTGGATCATTATTTAAATGGTACATTTCCCATTCATCTTTTTCTACGCCTGATGGATCAAAATATCTTACCAATTTATACTCATGAGTTCGGACACAGCGAACATGGTTTGGTTGTTTTACCGCTCCTGGTTCTAATTCACTTACGAATTTTCCAGGAAATGTCCCTTTCCTTACAGCTTCTACAGCAGCTTTATAAACGTTATATTCTTCTAATTTTAAGCTTTCATAAGCTTGCCATGAACTCGGCGACAATGGAGCTGTTATTTCATCATCAGTGATAAAAAGAATTCCTTGTCTTTTAGATCCATCTTTCTCTTTTACAATTCCATCATGTTGATGATTTAAAATAATTGAAGAAAGATCAATTCCCGGCAATGGTGGATTTGGACGATTTTTTAATGTTGTTTGTGCAATTTCTTCTCTTTTTGTTTCTGAAATTCCTGCTAGACCCAAAATAGTAGGTAAAATATCAATGTGGCTTGTTAATGAATGCACTTCTCTCATACCATTTTCCCGCAAAGATGATGCTTGCATTGAAGGAGGAAGTTTTATTACTGCGGGAACATGAATTACCTCATCATAAGCAGAATGCCATTTTTCCATCATCATATGATGCGCTGCCCCATATTCGCCGTGATCAGTAACAAAAATAACAATTGTATTATCTGCCTGACCTGTTTCTTCCAGAGTTTGTAAAACTTTATTGATTTGCACATCCATTAAGCTATGCAAGTAAGCATAAAACTGAATAAATTTTGCTGAAACCTCTTCCTTATTTTCTGTCAAAGCAAATGGAATCGAACTTCTTAAAGCAACATTAACAGCATAATTCAGAATATTTTCTTGAGAAATTGTTCCATTGGCAGCAACACTTTTTGCTTCATTTAACCCCATTTTTGCACTTAAAGCTAAACCCATTTTGTAAGCATAATCTTTCTGACAAGAAGGTTTATCATTTAAAGATTCCAAAAGAGTAGGTACTAAATTTGAATTTGCTTGAGGAAATCCAAATTCATTAAGTTCTACTTGCATACTTCCAGCTAAAGGAACTAAAGAACGTTGTCCTTGTTTTGGAACTTCCAATGGCCCTAATGGCGACTGGGAACTATTTACATTTGGATTTGTACTTGGAAGAGCTCGAGCTGTTACTGCAGGATAAGTTGCAATATCATGCGGATTAACAAATGAAACAACTGCAAACCATGGAGCGGTTTTTGCAGGATTTGGAACTTCTCCTAAAGGATCATTCTCCTCTTGAACAGAAACAGAAATACCATATGGCGCGCCTAAAGCTTCTCTTTGCAGAAAATTACAGGCACTACTTGCAAAAATTGGGTCACGGTAAATTCCTAAATTATTCATCAAAGAACCATGTGGCTCAGGATATGAAAGTTCCCAATTACTGAAACCAAATTCTTTTAAGGAGGTAACAGAGGGATGAGAAATATGCCACTTACCAAAGTAATGCGTTCTATAACCCGCTGACTGCATCCAGTTACCTAAAGTAGGGATACCGTTTTTTGTTAACCACGGAAATTGAAATGCATCACCACTTTTAAAAATTCCATCTGTTTGGGTCAAACCTGTTCTAGTTCCATATTGTCCAGTAAACAGTGCAGAGCGACTGGGAACACAAGCACTCGAAGCAATCATGTGATTTTTTAAAACAACAGCATTTTTTCTTAACTTTAATAATCCTGGGAAAAATTGGAGATAAGGATTATCAGAGGTTATTTCATCTTGAAATCCTAGAATTGCTTTTAAATGATTATCAAATCCTTCTTGTTGTTTTGTTAATTTTCCTGGGTATCTATATTGATCAGCAATAATTAAAAGAATATTCTTTTTTTTTTCAATAGAACTCATATTTTTTCTCCATTTAAAAATGAATTCAGTTAATAGCTAGGTTGCAAATTCGATCAGGAAAAATCAAAGATAACTAACACTTAATCATTAATTATGCAAGACAATAAAATTTATATTATCTATTAATTTATTTTTCATTTTTAAGAAATTATATTCTTTAATTTTATTGCAGATGTAATTTGAATAATTTATTTATTAAAAAATAAATAAATAATATATATCATAAAATAAATTGATGTATTTATTATTTTAAAGTATTTTAAAATTTTGTTGATTGTAAAAAATCAGTTTCTACCTTGGAAGAAAAAACTAATTTTTACAAATTTTTCTTCAATAAGTTTTAAAATCTTTTTCAATTAAAGGATATATTTATGTTTCAAATGCAAAAATTAGAACGTCTTTGCAAAATAGTATTTGTGTTTATGTTTTCATTTTATATGAGCATTGTAGCAATAAACAATATTCTAGACTTCAATTCAAATTATGAATTTGTCAAACATGTATTACTTATGGATACTACATTTAAAAATAACCAACTCTTATGGCGGTCAATTTCATCACCTGAAATTCATTCCATTTTCTATGTTTCGTTAATCGCCTATGAAATGCTTACTGCTATTTTAGGTTGGATAGGATCTTATTTTATGCTTAAAAACTTTAATAAAAGTATTAAATTGTTCCACAATGCAAAAAAATTCGCAGTAATAGGATTAATGTTAAATCTTATTATGTGGTTCTTTGCTTTTAACACCATCGGAGGTGAATGGTTTTTAATGTGGCAATCTCCCCAATGGAATGGTGTAACAGTTGCACGATCCATGTTTGTTGTTGTTTTTGTTATTTTTATATATATCTTTAAAAAAGAAGAAGAAATAAGCTAATTTTAATGCTTCTATAAATATTTTTCATATCTTCTAGTGTTACCTAGTTTTTAAAAAATGTATTAGAATAGTTGGTATTCTTTTCTTGAGAAGGTGTGTTAATGAAAAAATTTAAATTGGGTTTTATCATTTTAGTTACAACGGTATTAGTTTCTGCAGCTATTTCTTATAGCTGCAAAGATAAAAAAACTTATAATGCTGAAATATTATGGGATACATATGGTGTTCCACATATCTTTGCAAATAATAATTCTTCTGCATTTTATGCCTTTGGTTATGCACAAATGCATAGTCATGGCAACCAACTGCTTAAACTTTTCGCCCAACAGCGTGGGAAACTCACAGAATATTTTGGCGCAAATTATGAACCAAAAGATATTTTAACGCACAACTTAGAAATTCCTAGCATGGCAGAAATCTGGTACTCCGATCAACCTAATGAATTTAAATTATTATTAACTGCATTTGCAAATGGTTTAAATGACTATGCACAAAAAAATATTAATGAATTATTGCCAGAAGCCAAAGACATTTTACCAATAACAGAAAAAGATATTGTAGGTTTAAGTATTCAAACCATGAGTCATTTTTTACTAGCCAATACAAGTCAATGTAGTAAAATTTTATTTGGTCAAACTACTGAAAAACAAAATAAACAAGGTTCAAATGCATGGCTCCTTTCTCCCCAAATCACTTCAACAAAAAAAACTATGTTACTTGCTAACCCACACTTATCTTGGTTTTATGCAGATGATTTAGATTCTTCAGCCGCTGAACAAGTTTTTTATGAGGCGCATATAAAAACTCCAGATTTTGATAATTATGGTGTAACTTTAATGGGCTTTCCAATATTAGCAATAGCATTTAATAAAAATCTTGCTTGGACTCATACAGTTAATACAATTAAAGGCTGCGATGTTTTTCAACTTACAAAAGATGACTCTGGAAAAAATTATATTGTGGATAATGAAATTAAAAAATTTGATATTAAAAATATAATTTTAAAAGTAAAAACAACCAATGGCCAATTTATAGAAAAAAATATTTCTACTAAAAAATCCATATATGGCCCAACATTTTTAGTAAATAATCAATTTTATTCAGTGCAATATGCCGCATTGCAGTTATTTCCTAGAAAATACTTTTTAAATCAATGGTGGGAAATGAATTTAGCTAAAAATTTAACTGAATTTTCTAGTACTTTAAAAGAGATGCAGTTACCTATGTTCAATGTCTTTTATGCTGATAAAAATGAAAATATTTTATTTTTTGACGCAGGGATTGTACCTAAAAAAGGTACTTATAGTACAGATTTAGATACTATTTTTCCTGGTGATACATCAAAAACAGTATGGCAAAATTTTTATTCCTATACTGAGCGGCCAAAATTGTTAAATCCTGAAAATGGATGGATTCAAAATGCAAATAGTGATCCTTGGTTTACTGCATTTACAAACAATAATAATGTTATTCAAAAAAGTAACTTTCCTATAGGAATTACGGTCGGAGAACAAACTATGTCTTTGCGCGATCAAAGATCAGTAAAACTTCTCACCCAAAAGAGTTTTTCTAGTTTAGATGATCTTATTGAACGAAAATATAATACCGAAGTAGAATTAGCTTCGCGCGTTCTTCCTGATTTAATTGAGTTAGCTGCAAATTCAAAAGATAATGATATCATAAAAGCTGGAGAAATTTTGGCGAAATGGGATAGGAAAACGAATGAAAATAGTATAGGAGCAAATTTATTTCTAAAATGGTTTGATTTATATTCTAATCACAATGAATCATTATTAAATAAAAAAGTTTTTAAAAATATTTGGGATCCAAAATTGCCATTAACTACACCAAATGGAATATCCTCACCCACAGAAGCAATTGCAGCTTTAAAAGAAGCAACGCAAAAATTGATAAATATAACAGGAAAGTTAGATGTACCTTGGGGAAATATAAATAGAATTTTAATTAAAAATACAAATTTTAACTTCCCTGCAAATGGTGGCCCAGGCGATCCTTATGGGATTTTTCGTGTTTTATCTCAATGTTCTGATAATAATTCTTCACAAAATGTAACATGTCATGGGGATAGTTACATAGCAGCTATTGAATTTTCTGAACCAATAAAAGCAAAAGTTTTGTTAACTTATGGAAATTCTACCCAACCAAAATCAAAACATAGAGGAGATCAATTGCCTCTTACTAACAAAAAACAGCTTCGAGATGCTCTGCTGACGCGAGAAGAAATTGAGATGTTTATGGAAGGCTATGATATCTTAGATAAAAAATAAAGAAAAAAGATACTTGCGTTCATAAAATAGAGAATGCTGAGTTATAGCATTCTCTTTTTGCAACCTGTAAGTAAATTACTTTTAAAATCTAAATATAAATTTCTCTGGTTACTTTAATTAACCATTCATACTATTTAGAAACTCATCGTTAGTTTCACAGCGCTCGAGTCTTTGTAATAAAAATTCCATAGATTCAATAGGCGACATAGGGTGCAATACCTTGCGGAGAACCCAAAGGCGATTGAGCGTTTCTCTGCCAAGAAGCAAGTCTTCGCGGCGAGTTGCACTCTTATTGATATCAATTGCAGGGAATACTCGGCGTTCAGCAAGACGACGATCAAGCACAAGCTCCATGTTACCAGTACCTTTAAATTCTTCAAAGATAACTTCATCCATACGGCTACCAGTATCAATTAATGCAGTTGCAATAATTGTAAGGCTTCCACCTTCTTCCACATTTCGCGCTGCACCAAAAAAGCGTTTAGGTTTGTGCAATGCATTAGCATCCACACCACCAGTTAAAATTTTACCACTTGGAGGTACAACACTATTATATGCACGCGCTAGACGAGTAATGGAATCTAGTAAGATAACAACATCTTTTTTATGTTCAACAAGGCGTTTCGCTTTTTCAATTACCATTTCTGCAACTTGCACATGGCGTTGCGCAGGTTCATCAAATGTTGAACTGACAACTTCTCCACGCACAGAGCGTTCCATGTCTGTTACTTCTTCCGGACGCTCATCTATAAGTAACACAATTAAAACAGCTTCAGGATGATTTTGCGCAATAGAATTTGCAATATTTTGAAGTAAAATAGTTTTCCCTGTTTTTGGAGGAGCAACAATAAGCGCACGTTGTCCTTTTCCAATAGGGGCAAATAAATCAATTAAACGAGTGCTATAAATTTGTGGATCATTTTCAAGTTTAAAGCGGAAATCTGGGTGAATTGTTGTTAAGTTATCAAACAATATTTTTTCGCCAGTAAAATCTGGAGTTTCTCCATTTACTGATTCCACTTTTAATAAAGCAAAGTAACGTTCATTATCTTTTGGTGGACGAATTTGACCAGAGACAGTATCACCTGTTCTTAGATTAAAACGTCTAATTTGTGATGGGGAAACATAAATATCATCAGGCCCAGGTAAATAGTTATAGTCTGGGGCTCTTAAAAAACCAAAACCATCAGGTAAAGTTTCTAGAACACCTTCAGAATAAACAACTCCATTGCGCACAGCTTGGGCTTCTAAGAGAGCAAAAACAAGATCTTGTTTTCTTAAGTTTGCAGCTCCATCAATGCCCATATCTTTTGCCATATGCACAAGATCACTGATATGTTTTTCTTTTAGTTCTTTTAAATTCATTACTGGAACTTCTGAATTAAATTCAGGTTCTTTTTCATCAGCACCACCAGTTTGCACAGGGCGCGGATTTTCAGGACGTCTTCCCATGGAATTCTGACCTTGACGGTTAGGCATTCCCATAGACTGATTGGAATAAGGGCGACCTGAATTTTGATGATTACTTTGTTGTGATTGCGGCATTCCACTTGCATTTCCAGAATTCATAGAGGCTTGCGGAGAACCCATTCTATTTGGCGGCGGTGCGCTCATTCCAAAAGGAGAAGACGGTCTTAAATTGGAATTGCTGGTTGACATTGAGCTGTTGGAAGAATTTGAAGACATATTTGAAGGTTCTTTATTTCTTGTAAATACTCTTCTAGAAGGGGTGTAAGTCGAAATACCCTCATTATCACCTTCATTTTGACTTGAAGATGAACTTTCATTAAATAGCGTACTTTCTTCTGGGGTACGGCGTATATATCTTCTAGTTGAAGTGGAATTATTATTCCGTTTACGAGAGGAAGGAGACTCATTATCGAAGTCATCATTGTTTTTATCATCTACCATGCTGAATGATTCCAAAGAAAAAAGTTGAAGGAATAAATAAAAGAAGGGATTTTTGGCCGGTTGTGCCATATAAAAATCGGAAGCTTGTGAAAGCAACCCCCTTTATAACAGGGGTTGAATTTCTTGTCAACAAACCGCAGTAAAAGAAAAATGATTCTATTGCCATTCTGTCTGTGTTTTAGCAAAAACTTCTTTAATAACGCTAATCGCAAAGTTTAAACTGTCCTCTTTCATAACTAAAGGAGGGGCAAAACGAATAGTCACATCATGGGTTTCCTTTGCAAGCAATCCTCTAGCTTGTAATTGTTCACTAAAAAAGCGTCCATGCCCAGCATTTGGTTGAATTTCAATGGCATTTAATAACCCCTTTCCCCGCACTTCTTTCACAACGTGCTTGGGTAAATCAGCTAAACTTTCGCGAAATTTCTTTCCCAATTCAAAAGCTTTTTCTGGTAGTTTTTCATCTTGAATTATTTTTAAAGCAGTCCTTGATAAGGCACATGCTAAGGAATTCCCACCAAAAGTAGAACCGTGATCGCCCGGTTTTAGTAAATCCATAACAGAATTATAACCAACTACTGCTGATATTGGATAATAAGAGCCACCTAACGCTTTTCCTAAAATAAGTAAATCTGGTTGACAATTTTCATATTGATAAGCAAAGAGTTTTCCAGTTCTTCCCAATCCAGTTTGAATTTCATCAGCCATACAGAGAATATTATGTTTTTTACAAATGGCACTTATTTGCTCTAAATATCCAACAGGAGGAACCATAATACCAGCTTCTCCTTGAATTGGTTCAAATAAAAAGCCAACAGTATTAGGAGTGATTGCTTTTTCTAAAGCCTGAGCATCTCCGAATGGAATTGCACGAAACCCACCACAATAAGGACCAAAATCGTCTTTATATTGGGGTTCGCTAGAAAAACTCACTATAGTTGTTGTTCGTCCATGAAAATTGTGATCACAAACAATAATTTCAGCCTTGTGTCTTGGGACACCTTTTACCAAATATCCCCACTTTCTTGCAATTTTAATAGCTGTTTCTACTGCCTCAGCACCTGTATTCATAGGCAAGGCTTTATCCATTTTACAAAGTGAGGTTAATTGTTCTAACCAAGGTCCCATTTGATCATTATGAAAAGCGCGTGAACTTAACGTTAATCTTTGTCCCTGTGCAAGAAGAGTTTCTTGCATTTTTGGATGACAATGACCTTGGTTTACTGCACTATATGCACTGAGCATATCTAAATATTTTTTCCCATCAATATCCCAAACCCATTCTGCTTCTCCCTTTGTAATCACAACTTGCAACGGATGATAATTATGCGCTCCATATTTATCAGCCAAATCAATATTTTTTTTTGCTTCTGGGGTAAGATATTGGTTTGTCATTTAAACACCTTTAATTTAAGAAGGTTCTTGGAAGAATAAAAATACTCTTTGATAGGTATAACTTTATTTTTACAGCTAGCCAACCATTAGGATTTAAAAATGACTTTAGGAACTCAGAAAACGGAACAAAATAGTTTTTGTTGGATTCATCTAAATAATATAAAAACGTTTCTTTATTTAGGTGCTAATGAATTTGAAGAAAAAATTGGACAAAATATAACAATAAAACTTTCCTTAAAAATAAAGTATGAACATACCCAAGATAATCTAGAAAATACTGTAGACTATGGATTAGTTTATGAGTTTGTCTTGCAACAAATTAAAAGCTTAAATAAGGTTAAATTATTAGAATATTTATGTGAACAATTGTTAAATGGCATTCAAAATAACTTCCCTAATATTTATGCTGCAAAAATTTCAATTGAAAAAGGCTATGTTCCTTTAAAACATTTTACAGGGTATGTTGTAATTGAAGCAGAAAAAGAGTTTTCTACACAGAAATAATTGTAATCAAAAAAATAATTTGATAAAATTAAATATTAATTAAATAGTAAGCTAAATAAAAATATTTTTAGAGGGCTTTATGGATCTCGTTGGCGAAAGAAAACTAAGAGATTTTTGGTATCCTGTTGCACCAAGTAAAGAAGTTACAACCACTCCATTATCATTTACTTTACTAAATCAAAAAATAGTTCTTTGGCGAAATTCTGAAAATAAAGTTTGTGCTGTACAAGATAAATGCAGCCACAGAGGGGCGGCTTTATCAAAAGGGACAGTCTGTAATGGTAATATTGTGTGCCCTTACCATTCTTGGGAATTTAATTTAGAAGGTCATTGTGTAACCGTACCTCAATCAAAACTAGCTCACATTCCAAAATCATTTAAGGTTCCAAGTTATCTCTGTACAGAAAAATATGGGCATGTTTGGGTATGTCTTGGAAACCCAATAATCGATATACCAGATATTCCTGAAGCTAATCAGTCTGAATACAGATCATTTCCTTGTTTTTGGGAAACATGGAATACTTCAAGTATGCGAGTGGTTGAAAACGAATTAGATATGGCCCACTTCGCTTCTGTCCACAAAGGAACCTTTGGAAATCCTGCTGTTCCTTTACCACTGAGTTA
Source organism: Pigmentibacter ruber (assembly GCF_009792895.1). Classification (NCBI taxonomy): domain Bacteria; kingdom Pseudomonadati; phylum Bdellovibrionota; class Oligoflexia; order Silvanigrellales; family Silvanigrellaceae; genus Pigmentibacter; species Pigmentibacter ruber. Next base: position 31,103 of record NZ_WSSC01000002.1, on the reverse strand, counting down.
TGATTTAAAACAATTAAATGATTTTTCCATACAGCTTATTTCTGAACTTGCAGTTAAAGCTCCTCCTCAGCAAATGAAAAACACTAGAGCATCAGAAGAATTAACAACTAGATTAATGAAAATTACATGGTATATGCCCTTTGTAATTCGGTTACACATTTCTTATCCTAGTGGTTTAGAACATATTATAATGAATTGCCCAACACCTATAAACAATGAACAAATAAAAGTTGTTCAATTCTGCTTCAGGAATGATACTGAAAGTGAAGCTTCAATTGAAGATATTTTAAAATTTGAACGTCTAATTTTAAATGAAGACCGATTTATTTTAGAAACTACGCCACCTTTTGTTAATTTAGACCCCCAATTTGAAAATCATATCCCTACAGATAGATCAGGGCTATTAATGCGTAAATTGTTTCTTAAGTATTTAAATAGCTCTCAAACGGAAATAAATGAAAGTGATAATTTGGAATATGTAATCAAACCAGATTCAACAAATATTCAATCTGAAGAACATTGTATTTAATAAAATATAAACCTAATTTAAAATTATATCTTCTAAATGAACATTTGTTATTTCGTTACCTTTGTTAGCTATCTGCTTTATGACTTTTGCGTTGTAATAAATTACATTTTTTCTTTGTAATAAGGGCACCCAATAAGCCATTTCATGCACATATTTATTTAATTCATTAATTTTTCTGTATTTTTCTTCAAAATTTCCTTCAACTAAAACGCTTGAATATAATTCTTCTAACTTTGGATCATACAACGGCTTTACAAATTCATCTTCCCCATTTTTTGTCAAACGAGAAAATTTAAATAAGACATCATAAGGATCTATTTGTATAGAAGAAACATCAAAAGGCGTATTTTCAGCTAAATGTTTAGGCAAAAATTGACTTGTTACAGGGATATAATCCATTTGAAAACCATAAATACCTAACTGTCTTTTTATTTCTTCCATGAAATCTTTTTTATAACTACGCAATGCATTTCCAGCAGAATATATTGTTACATTCCATTTCTTTTTTAATAACTCTTTAGGAACTTTTGCTAAATATTTTTCTGCTAATTTAGGTGAATAATTTGATTCTAGATTACTTAATCCCCATTTTGAATTAGGCAGAACTTCATTAATGCTAGAAAAACCGTCGGCATATTTCACAAATTTTTCACTATCTAATGCTGCTTGCACAAATTTCCTAAAATTAAGATTATTCCCAAGCTCATTAACATTAGTAAAAATAAGGCCAAACTGAGAAATAGGTTGACGTGAATAATAAACTGAGTATTTTTTAGCCTCTACATCTGGTGATTTTACCAAATAAATATCATAATTGTCATTTTTAGAATATTTAGTATATAAAAAAACTTCATCAACAGCGTTTTTTAAATTCTTATTTACTTTTTTTAATTTAACTTTCCCATCATTAAAAGCTTCTTCTACTGCATAATTTCCTGCCCCAATAGGAACTGTTTTCCAATTATGATATGCAGAATCCATTTCTTCAATAGGAACTAAGGAAAAAGAAGGATCTGAAATCATGTATAAAAAATTTGGATCTGGGGCTTTTAATTTTATTTTTAGACTTGTTGGAGAAATTATTTTTACCCCTTTCACAAGTCCTGATTTAAATTGAGTGATATTATTTTTTTTAATTTCTTCGATTCCAAGAATACTATCTAATGCCCCAACTCCATGTGATTTTTCAGGAGAAAAATAATGCCTTAATAATGAAAATTCAAGATCTTCAATTTTAACTTTCCTTTTATTATGAAAATACAAATCACTTTTTAACACTAAAATATATTCATCAGATTTATAATCATAATAAGCTTCTTTTAATAATTTTGGATATACAATGTTACTTTCAACTTGAATTAATCTACTTACAACAGCTGATTCTAGTAAAGTTTTTGCACTACTGGGTGCGTCGGCTGAATATGGATTTCCTTCACTTGTATTTAACAGAACACTTAACTTTTTTTTTGCATACACATTTTGCACAAAAAAAATATAAAATAATAAAATTACCCAAACTCGCATTCTATCCTCAAAAATGAACTAATTTTTAACTAAAACAACTTCATCAACTTTTAAAAACAATAAGTCAGTTGTATTTTCACTCAATTTTTCCACAGTTTTAGGATTATAATGAATCCCTTTACCACTTTCTAATAGTGGCATCCAATATACTTTTTCATGAATATAGTCATTTAATTTATTCACCATTAAAAATTTTTCATCTCTCGTTTTTGCTTTTACCGCATTTTCATAAAGACTTTCAAGAATAGGGTCATACAATGGTCTAGGATAGATATCAGGAGAACTTTGTAAGAGTCTTGCAAATCTATATAAATATTCATGCGGTTCAATTCTATAAAAACCAAAATCAAACGCTGCTTTTTCTGCGAGTTCTTTTGGAACATACTGCTGATCAAATGTCACAAATTTAATTTTAAAGCCATAGCCTGCTAACACTTTTTTTATCTCTGTTAATATGACTGCTTTTTCAGGAGGAATTTCACTATTGCCAGAATAAACTGTCCCAATCCATTCTTTCTTGCGCAAATGTTTTGGAATTTTATTAAAATAATATTTTACTAAATTAGGATTATGATCGAGTTTAAAATGTTTTGTTCCCCAGATATTATTTCCTGTTTCTTTAGTATCTGCATTTAAGTTTACTGATTTATAAACTGTTGAATACTTTTCTAATTCATTACTATTTATTGCTGCCTGAATAAATTTACGAAAGTTAATATTATTTCCTAATTCATTTGCATTCATAAATGTTAGACCTATTTGGAGTACAGGATCTTTAGTATAAAAAGATTTAAAATTTGGGTAAATATTTGCTATACTAATATCATATTCTACATCTTTAGAAAGAATGGTATAAATATTAACTTCATCAATTGATTTAGTTAATGATGAGTCAATTTTTTTTAATTGCATACTACCATTCTTGAAGCCAGGTTCAAGAACCTTATAAGGACCTGCTCCAATAGGATATTTTTTCCAATCAATTAAATTTTCTGCTAACTCTTCCATCGGCACTAAAGATAAATTCCAATCAGTTAATTTATAAAGAAAATCGGGATCAGGAGTGCTAAATTTTATTTTTAATTTATTAGGAAATTCTTGTTTAATTCCTTCTACAGAGCCCCTTTGATAATTTCTTAACTTTAATTCTGAAATCCTATTGATTCCAACTATATTACCTAAATATCCATCATCTGATTCGTTTTCATTCACAGCAACATAGTAATAGCGAAGTAATGAAAATTCTAAATCATCTAATGTTGCTTTTCTATTGTTATGAAAGTAAGTATTTTCTTTCATTTCTAAAACATATTCATTATTTTTATAATCAAAATAACCCGCTTGCAATATTTTAGGATGAATTTCTCCATTTTTTAATTCTAGTAATGATCCTAAAACCTGGGTATAAACCGTTTCTTTCGCTTCATTGGGGGCATGAAATTCATAGGGTAAATAATTACAATTGTAAATCATAATATTGATTGAATTTTTTGCAAAAATAGCACTCGAAAAAATAATGCTTAAAATTAGCATAAATACTTTAATTGACATTCTAGTTCCTCCTGTAACTTCCTTGTACAAAGAAAAATAAAAATTTACTTAACAAAGACTATTTCATCAACTTTTAAAAACAATAAATCATCTTCATTTTCACTTAATTTTTTTATGGTTTTTGGGTTATAATTAATATTATTTCCGCTTTCTAATAAAGGTATCCAATATGCTTTTTCATGGATATAGTTACTTAATTTATTTACTAGTAAGTATTTTTCCTCTCTGGTTTTAGCTTTAAAAGCATTATCATATAATTTTTCAAGCACAGGATCATACAAAGGCTTTGGATAAGTGTCAGGACTATCTTTCATTAAACGAGCATATCTGGACAAATATTCATGCGAAAAAATTTTATAAAAATCTACATCGAAAGCTGCTTTTTCTGCTAATTTTTTTGGAAGAATTTGTTGATTGAATGTTGTAAATTTAATTTTGAAACCGTAACTAGTTAGAATTTTTTTAATTTCAGCATAAATATATTTTCTATCCTTAGGAATTTCATTCGTTCCTGAAAAAATAGTCACTAACCATTCTTTGTTTCGCAAATGTTCAGGAATTTTTTCAAAATATTCTTTTGCCAATTTCGAGTTATAAAAATTGGTGTAATGTTTTGTTCCCCAAGTACTAGTCTCATTGTGTACTTGATCCATATCTACATAAACTGACCTAAAAACCTTTGAAATTTTTTCTAGATCTTTGCTATTTATTGCTGTCTGCACAAATTTTCTAAAATATATATTATTCCCAAGCTCATTGGCATTTATAAACGTTATCCCAACTTGATTTGTTGAAGTTTTAGTGTAAAATTCTTTAAAATCAGGGTAAACTCCATTTATACTAATATCGAATACTACATTTTTGGGCAACTTTGTAAATATATTAACTTCATCAACTTCTGTTCGATAAGTTTCTTCAAATTTTTTTAATTGTATCAGTCCATTTTGAAACCCAGGTGGAGTTACTTTATAAGGACCAACACCGATAGGGTAAGTTTTCCAAGCTCTAAAATTATTCTGCAATTCCTCCACGGGTACTAATGAATAACTCGATTTTGTAAATTTGTACAGAAAATCGGGATCAGGCGTTTCTAATTTAATTCTTAATTTATTTGGTAATTCTTGTTTAATTCCTTCAACAATACCTCTTTGAAACTTTTTTAACTTTAATTCTGAAATTTTATTAATTCCCATAACATTTTCGAGTCCTGATCCTTCACCTAAAAAAGCATAGTACTCATGAAGTATCGAAAATTCCAAATCATCTAAAGTAGCAAGCCTACCGTTGTGAAAATAAGTTTTTTCATGGATTTCTAAGACATATTCTTCTTTTTGATAGTCGTAATAGGCATTTTTTAATAATTTTGGATGCAGTACACCATTTCTTACTTCCAATAAAGCACTTAATATTTGAAAATAAACAATATCTTTAACATTTGATGGTGCATCAAAATCATATGGCGGCCTTTCACAATTATGTATCATAATATTTAGAACATTTTTAGCTGCTCCATAGCAAGTAAAAAAATACTTATAACAAAAATAAGTATTTTCCATTTCATAAGCTTCCCCTATATTTTAAGTAATTTTAATACTCTTTAAAAATTATCTATTCCAAATTAAATAAAACTTGTATTCGAATATTCACTCTTTTATCCAAAACTAGTTAAGTTTCAATTTTTTAACACAATATCTTCAAATTTTAAATACAGAAAATCATTATCACTGCTTAGTTTCTCAATTGTTTTTGGATTGTAATAATATTCAACCTCAGACTCCAATAAAGGAATCCAATAAGCTTTTTCAGTGACATAGTTGTCAAGTTCATTTATATATTTAAATTTTATATCTCTATTTTCAGCATATAATGCTTTTTTGTACAATTCTTCTAAGGTAGCATCATATTCAGGTTTACTATAAATGTCTTCAGAATTTTTTGTTAATCTTAAATACTTATACAAATAATCAAATGGGTTCACTTTATAGTAACTTAAATCAAAGACCGTTTTTAGTGCAATATCTTTTGGTAAATGCTGGGTGTTAAATATTTTATAATTGATATTAAATCCGTACTCTTTTAATTGAGATATTAATTCATTTACTAAATTTTGCTTTTCTTTAGATAAATTTTTTGTTCCAGAATATACTGAAATAAACCATTCCTTTTGCATTAATTCAAATGGTATTTTTTCTAAATATCCTTTTATAAGTTTTAAATTTTCCTCATTTACTACTTCTTTTTCAAGCCAAGATTTATTGGCCAATGTTTTTATTTCTTTATGTCCCATAATAATTTTTTCTAGTTTTTTTTTGTCTATTACTAATTGTACAAATTTTCTGAAATTATAATTTTTGCTTAAGTCACTGGTATTTACAAACGTGATACTAAACTGCTTATATGGGTAGTTAGTTTTAAGTATTTTAAAATTCGGTAACGAATTAAGAATTGATAAATCATAATCAATATTTTGTATACTATTAGTGTATATATTTATTTGCGTCAATGAATTTAGATTAATAGGTTTAGTTAAAACAAGCTTTAATAGACCGTTTTGATACCCAGGCTCAACTACTTTATAGATTCCTGTACCTATGGGATACTTTCTCCATTCAAGATAATTTTCAGATAGTTCTTCCATCGGTACCAAAGATAATTCCCATTTTGCTAGGTTAAATAAAAAATCTGGATCAGGCGCTTCAAGTTTGATCCTTAAAATATTTGGCGGTTCTTGTTTTATACCTTTTACTTTTCCTTTCATATATTTTTTGAGCCCAAGTTCCCCAATTTTCTCTATGCCGAGAACAGAGCCTAAAATACCTGCCCCTCTTTCCTTCCCGTAAGTATAATATTCTCTAGTCAACGAAAACTCTAAATCATCTAAAGTCGCTATACGATTATTATGAAACTTTGTGTTTTTATACATTTCAAGAACATATTCTTGGGTCGTAAAATCAAAGTAAGCATTTTTTAAAATCTTCGGTATTACTGATCCATTTTTTATTTCAACTAAAGTATCTAAAATTTGCGGATTTATCACATCTTTAATATTAATAGGAGCTGAGTGTGCATATGGAATAATATCACAATTAAAAATCATTATGTTTAATTCTTTTTTTGCATACAAAGAATTAATATAAAAAAAATTGAGAATAATAATAAAATATTTTATCTGTTTTATAATAATAATCTCCCAATTTTGAAAAAAATTATTTGCTAAAATAAATAAATCAAAGTAAATAATATATTTTTCTAATTATCATAAATTTTTAAAAATTCAATATTATTATTCGAATTTTTTGACGTTGGTTATGGTTTTTTATAATTTTTTAATAATGCATTTGAAGATTCAAAGTTTTATGGTATACTTACATTGGTTTATTTTAAAAATATAATATTATTGCAAAATAAACGATTTAAAGTAACTCTTTTCTCAAATTTTTTAATTTAGAGATGTAGCTTTTAACAGGTGATCAATGAAAACTCTAAGATATGTTATTCTTTTCTTAACTATTTCCATAATAAATGTATCATCTTATGACTGTATTTCTCAATCCGCTTATGCTAATGGAAATGGAAGATTAGGATAAGAAAATTTTTATTAACTTTTTAATTTACTACCACAAAAACCCAACCGAAGTAACTTATCTATTCCTCCATCAAACCAACAAATCCAAAAACATAAAATCCAACTCAAACTTTATACATTCAAATAATTACTTCACTATTAAAGAATCTAGCGTCGCTTTTAATACTTTTAAGTAGCCATAAATATTCATTGGCTTTAGTAAAATAAAGTCTGCCTTACTTTTTTCTTTAATTCTATTGACATCGCTTTCTAAAAAGCGATTTGTATGAATGCAAGTTTTTAATTTGGATTTATCTTCTATCAGCTCAATAATATCTAACCCATTATAATTTTCGTCGTTTAAATCAATATCAATAATATAAAGATGCAACTTATTTAATTTTATTTCGTTTTTTATCACTTCAATACTAGTTGTATAGGTTATATGAATATTCTTTAAAAACGCCAGCATTTCATTTTCAAATGACTTTAAGTGGTTTAAGTAACTGACATCGTCATCTAAAACAATCACATTTATAGTAATATTATTATTTTTTTCAAATGTATCTGCAATTTCTTTCAAGATAAATTTGTGATCATTATCACATCTAATATTATAATCAATAATGTCTATTTCCCGAAAAAATATGTTACTGTATGGAATTTTTAATTTTTCATTATCAGCTTCATTTCTTGCAAGAGGAAGTTGTATTTTAAATTCAACACCTTTTTCTTGGCTTGAGTGGCAAAATATTTGCCCTTGATGTTCTGAAACAATTTTTTTAACAATTGCTAAACCTAAGCCAGTGCCTTTCGCTTTTCCTTTTGTAAAAAATAGTTCAAATATTTTTTCAGTTTCTTCTGTAGGGATAAAAGAATTTGAATTTCCTATTGTCAATTCAAGATATTCTGGCAATTGCGATTGTATGACTTCTGTTGTTGTTACCCATAATTTACCGCTTCCGCCTTTCATCGATTCCAACGCATTCGATATAATATTAATTAAGACTCGCTCAAATTTTTCATAATCAACATTTAATTTATATTTATGAGTAAAAAGAGTTTCAATTTGGACATCAATTTTTTTGTTTGTATCAAAACATGTCTTTAAACATGATAAAATAAGTCTGCGAATGCAAATATTTTTTTTAGCCAAAGTAACATCTCTGCCTAAAGTCATAATATCATTTAAGAAAAACTCTATTCTAGACAAGTCTTTGTTAGTAGATTCGGTGATATTTGGTAAAATACTTTTAATTTCTTCTAAATTTTTATTGTTATTTAAGATAGATAAAATTATTTTTACTTTTGAAAAGGGTTGTCGCAAGTCATGCGCTAGCATTTGAATGGTAGTAGTGACTGCGGATAATTCTGCAATTTGAACTTTATTTTTTTCAGCAATTGAAACTTCATTTTGATAGTGAAGTATCTGATTAAATAAATTGTAAAATTCATAAAACTGCAATTCTTTAATATCTAAAGAAGTTTTATTTATTGTAAGTGACTTTTCTAGAGTATATATTGGTAAAGAAATTTTACTATATAGATTTTTAATTTGCCTATTTATGATATAAAACAAGAAAATAACAAATATAATCAAAAAAAAGTAAATTGATAGCAAAGCACCCAAGTTTAGTTCTTTCGCAAAGTATAAATTTGCTATTATTTTGTTATTATATTCAATTTCTATTTTTTGCGAGGTATAAATATTGTCACTAAATATTACATTTTTAGTCAAATAAAATAAATTCTTCTTTCTAAAAAGACCATTTCCATAAGAACTAATTTCCACTTCCTCATTATTTTTATTTAAGATAAATAGACTAATTTGTGAAAGCTCTTTACTTTGAATCAAAGACACAAATTCTTTTTCAATTAAAAAACGATCTCCAACAATAATTGAGTTTCTTAAACCTACTTTTAATGAAGTAATAATAATATTTGGTATCTTGAAATACACTACCCAAAACACCAAAAAATAAACAAAAGATAAAATAATAAAAATAATTAAAATAAAAATTATAGCTTTTTTTCTGGAATTTTTTACGATAAATTCTTTTAAAGAAAGCACATTTTCCTCAATTTTTAAATTATATATATTAATTTTAGTAAAAAAATGCCTTTAGAATTAAATTTATTTCAAAATCATAACCCAACAAAGCCAAAGGAAGGTATCACAAAAAACATTTTATTACTAATGATATTAAATACACTAAAAAATATGTATTTAAAAATATTTTTTGGTAAGTTAAAGAACATAGAATAATTAAACCATTTTGAATATATATAAAAAAAAATAGGAGATTTGTAACTTAATCTCCTATCAAAATATTTATCCAAAAAAATTGTAAAATTAGCTTTCGATAAACGCTTTTAGTTTTTTCGAACGGCTTGGATGACGTAATTTTCTTAACGCTTTTGCTTCAATCTGGCGGATACGTTCACGGGTTACATCAAAACTTTGTCCCACTTCTTCCAAAGTGTGATCCGTTTTTTCACCAATACCAAAGCGCATGCGCAATACTTTTTCTTCCCTAGAAGTTAAAGTTGCAAGAACTTTTTTAGTTTGTTCGGACAAACTTTGGTTTGCAACGATATCAATTGGTGCTCCATGTGCTTTATCTTCAAGAAAATCTCCGTAGTGATTGTCTTCTTCTTCACCAATTGGTGCTTCCAAAGAAATTGGTTCACGGGCAATTTTCATAACCTTGCGTACTTTTTCAATACTCATATCCATGCGTTGAGCAATTTCTTCAGGGGTAGGTTCACGTCCCATTTCTTGTACCAACTGACGGCTTGTTCGTACCATTTTGTTGATGGTTTCTATCATGTGTACTGGAATACGAATTGTTCTTGCTTGGTCTGCAATAGCGCGTGTTATAGCCTGGCGAATCCACCAAGTTGCATAAGTACTAAATTTATACCCACGGCGGTATTCAAACTTTTCCACTGCTTTCATTAAACCAATGTTACCTTCTTGGATGAGATCCAAAAACTGTAATCCACGGTTCATGTATTTTTTTGCTATAGAAACAACTAATCTTAAGTTTGCTTCAATAAGTTCGCGTTTTGCTTCTTCGGCAAAACGATTTGCATTGCTAATAACTTGGTACTTAATTGCAATTTCACTACGACTAAGGAAACAAGCTTGTTCGCTCATTAAAATAGAATTATGGGCTGATAAATATGTAGCCTTAAAGTTTTCCCAATCTCTTTCAGTTAAAAAATTTACTTCAATTGGTCTTGTTGCATTTGAGTTACAATAAGCAGATAAGCGCGCTTCATCTAAACGAGTTCTAACTTTAACTTTATTGATTTCCTTCATGCAGTCAGAAACTATTTTTGCATGCGTATCAAGCTCTGTAACTATTTGTTGAATAATACGGCGATTGATATTAATTTCTTTGACAATTTCAAACATTTGATTGCGGGATTCAACTAATATCTCGCGCTCATGGGAAGATAATTTGTCTAATCCTTGCAAGCCATATTTATCTTCAATTTCAATGACAGTTTTTGCCAGTTTCATAAAGCTTTCAACCAACACTCGAACCCGTTGGGATTGACCTTCGTCGTTAGCTTGGTCTTGCTCGTCATCAAAACCTTTTACTAAGTTTTTTGCTTTGATAATGCCATCGATAAACTTTTGCCCAATATCGCACATATGATTGATACCAATGCGCAAGGACACAAGGTGCTCTAGCAGTTTATTTTCTTCATTTTCAATTTTCTTTGCTATCTCAACTTCGCCGTCACGGGAGAGTAAAGCAACTTGGCCCATTTTTCTAAGATATACACGCACAGGATCGTTGCTACGTGCAGAAGCATCGAGTTCTTCTTCTTCGCCACCAAGATCGGCACCAAATTCTTCAGCAGCAAGAAAATCATCTTCAGGTAAAGCCGTTGCGTCATCGGCATCGAGGTCAACATCACCAAGAAGATCGTCGTCTTCTTCCATATTGAACTCATCTGGTTCTTCGTCCAAAGTAGCTTCTTCAAAGCCTTCTTCTTCCTCTCCATCAGCTCCCTTCGCATTTTTAGCTTTGGTTGCCTTTTTGCCGCCTTCTATTTTATTAGGTTGTTCTTTCTTTTTACTAGATTTTGCTTCAATTTTTTCATCAGAGAGATCTTCAGCAACAGCGGCTTTTGTTTCCTTCTTTGTATTTGCAGTAGCAACTTTTTCAGATTTCTCATGGATAACTGATTTAGAAGTACTTTTCTTTTCCTTGCTAGAAGTTGCTTTTGCAGGCTCAACAGCAGCTGCAGCGGTTTTTGCCTTTAGCTTACTGCCTTCCACATGGATAGAGTGTGCTAGTTTCTTTTCGTCTTCAGAAACTGTTACAGAAGATACTACAGTTCCTTCCTTCTCTGCTTTTTTCTTAATGACAATAGGTTTGCCTTCAGGAGTTTTAGCAGTCACAGTGATTTTACTCACAACAGGTTTAGCTGTTTTGATATTATCTTTTTTTGCTGACTGAGAATGAGAGGATTCATCTAAATTTTGTTGCGTTGTTTTTTTCGTAACCATAAGATCTTTAATACTTTTTTCTACCTTAGAAGTTAATAATTTATCTTTCTCTTGACTACTTGCTTTGTTGTCATGAGTAGACCTGTTTATAGAAGGTTTTGCTTCTTTTTCCACCTTTTGGGCAGAAGATTTTTTTGAATCTTTATCAGAAGAAGTATGCTCATCCTTTTTTTCCTGATGCTCATTAGTTTTTAGTTGAGACTGTTTTTTTGTACTAGACTGATTTTCTTTTTTTCCTGCTTTAAGTTCAGAAGGTTTTGAAGTATTTTGCGTTTTAGCAGAAGGCTTTTCGCTTTTTTTGCCCGCCTGAGCTCCTAACTTTGAACTTGCGGATTTTTCTTTTTGAGCGGACTCAGATACACGTTTCTGACCACCAACTGTTGCAGACTTTGACTTGGAACTCGTCATATATTAAAAACCCCCAAGAATCACAAAACAAAAGACCAATCCAGCAGCGTAACATTCACACAAAGTGGATACATTGAAATACTTTTTGCGTTATTGCAAACTAAAATTAGCAAAAGAACCGAATTCCTTGATTCGTCTCGAACGCTCAGTGACAAGATCATGAAATTGTTCGTCTATTTCATTATCAAAATGGAAACTCGAAAAAGCTTTAAGCGCATTGTCAATATATTCAAGTTCCAATTGAAGTAAAGCTTCAGCAATAAATGCGGTTATGACACCTCTTTGTGCAGAAAGTCGAATGTTTCGCAACTGAAACCTCAAAAAACCAGAATTTTTTAAATCCCAAATATTCTTAAATGATACCATGGACACGTTACCTGGCAAGCTTTCTTTTAATAATTCCTCCATCTTATATTGGTATAAAATGTGAACATCTGAGTTAACATAGGCAATAACAAATTTAGCTTCTGCGGAAAATTGAATTTCATTGGTCTTACTGAGTTCAAGCAATGAAATATGTTGATTTTCCACCATAGCAGATAGGAACTCTAAGTAAACTGAAAAGCTAATTTTACTCATTTGGTGAGAAATTGCTAAAGCACATATCCTTTCATTCGCCTCAATTTCTCCATCTTTTTCTAAAGCCACATTTTGGAGACGCAAAGGAAGATCAGTAAACTTAGCATGGATTAATGAAAGTAAAAGCTTTACTTCAGTTGTTGTTAATACAGGCCATACAATAGATTGAAAACCATCTAAATCATTCTGTAAATTTTTATTATTAATCTGCCTTTGTCCTGCAGGTAACAACCCTTTCTGCTCTTTTCTTAAGTCTTCAGGATATATATTTTTTAAGTACTTGTCACACAAAAAATGCAAGGCTTCATTTTGAACACCTATATCAGGATGCTGTAAAATAACAGGTACCAATTGTTGTTTTACAAGTCTAAGAAATGTTTCGAGATCTTCTTTTGCCTCAACAAATAACCAGGCAGCTACTTGATTTAGAAGCGGAACAGTCTGTTCAACAAGTTTCAGAAATTCTCCGGCACCGTAGTTTTTCAAAAACTCATCTGGGTCTTTTCCATCAGGGATAGCAAGAAACTCTAATTCAATATTTTTTGTTGGATAAACTGTAGCAAAAGTTCTTTTTGCTGCTTGAAATCCAGCAGAGTCAGAATCAAAACATAATATAATGCGTTTTGTTACTTTGGCAAGGACCTCTAAATGATATGTTGTAAGACTTGTTCCCATTACAGCAACAGAATTTTGAAATCCATTATTTACTAAGGAAATACAATCCATATAGCCTTCAACAACAATGACATAACCATATGTGACTATTGCCTGCATTGCAGAATGAAAATTAAATAAAATTTTTGATTTCGCAAATAATTTTGATTCAGCTGAGTTAATATATTTTGGTATATTTAAATTCTTATTTCGATATTGAGCAGCAAATATTCTACCTGATAAAGCTACAGGTTCTCCATTATGTCCATAGATTGGAATGATAATTCTATCATGGAAGAAATCATAATATCCATTTTTTAATTTACTTTCCTTTACTAAACCTAATTTTAACAAAGGTTCAGAAAATACTGAACGATTTTCTATCTTTCTTGAAAGTTCATGTGAAGAGGGACATAATCCTAAATTCCATTTTTGAATCATTTCTGATGAGAATCCTCTTTGTTCGAGATAATTTCTTGCTTCTATGGCATCAGGAAAATTAGATAATAAAATTTTATGATAAAATTGAATGGTTTTTTCTAAGTATTCTTTCTCATTTTCAATTTCTTTTGTATTGCTAGTATTGTCTATAATTTTCTCAATAGTTTCAGAGTTTTTTTTAGAAACATCTTCAGAAGCAACTTCAGTATATTGGTGCCCAATAAATTGAAAGTTTCTTTTGTTTTCAACTTTATTTTCAGTCTTTACATTTTTAGCGAAAATAACTTTTGAGGATGAAAAAAATTTCTGTGCAATTTGTTCTAATAAAATATCTTTTCTGGTATATTCCTCTATTTTATTAAATAAAGGAAGAATTTTTTTGTTGAATTCAAATAGTCTACTATTAATTGGAATTTGTTGAAGAAAATTATATATAACTTCTTCCCATAATTTTTTTGTATTTAATTTAAGTCTCTCAATTTGTCCTTCAGATGAATTTAATTCTAATGGATTTAGTTTTAAAACTTCAAAATTTAGATCATTTATATTTAAAGATTCTTTAAATATATTCCATATAAAAAGCTTGCTTTTTTCAAAATTAGTAACAACAATAACAACATTTGGAACTTTATTAGTTATTTCTTTAATTATTGTAGCATTTAAATTATTCTCTAAAGATAAAATAACATTTTGAACATTTAATTTAAGGAGATTATTAAAATCAGAAAAATGATTTACAATATAAATTAATTTATGTTGTGCAATGATAGGTCTAATTTGTTGCCAGTTCAAACAACGAATTGTTCTCTTAGCAAAAGGAGTAATTATTTTAAATTCAGGGATTTCGTAAGAGTCAAAATTTTCTAATTCCGAAGAGGAAATTTTATTTATATTTACTCCTATACAAAAACCACCTATTTTTCCATTGTCTTTATACAGCGGAAATGCAATACAATTTGAATAATCATAATGGAGAAAGTCTGTCAGAGTACTTGATTGAAAATGCTCTGTGTATTTTTTATTTTCTCCTGTATACAAAATATCTAGTTGTTGATTTATTGGTAGATTAAAGTAATCTTTTGCCAAATTATTTTGTATATTTTGCAAAAGATTAGCTTTATTCGATTTAAAAAATTCATACGTTTTTTCTAAATCTTTTTGCAATTTTTCAAATCGTTCTGTTTCTTTAGAATTTTTTTTCTCTTCTGCAGTTGTTTCATACTCTAATGGAATTTGATATTGACTAGCAAGAGCTTCTACAACTTCTCTAAAACTATGTCCCGTTCTATGCATTTCATAATCAATGATACTGCCGTGCGCTTTACAGGCATAGCAGTGATAGTGTTCAGAATAAACATACATACTTGGTGAAGAGTCTTGATGAAATGCGCATTTGGCAACAGCATTTCCTCCAGAGCGTTTAATTTCCATATAGCGCTGGAAATGCTCTGGTAAATTTATGGTCTGGATTAAGTTTTGAATAGAATGCTTGCGAAGTCTCAAACAAACCTCACTAGGGCAATTACCCTACAAAGCAAATTTGTAGGTCTTAGCATTTGAGTATAACGCAAAAAGGAGAGCTGTGAAGACAACTCTCCCTTTTATAAGAATACTTAAGAAATTAAGCCATTAATTTCTTTTGTTTCTTAAGAGCGCGCTTACGTGCAGCCATACGTTTTCTCTTGATTTTTACAGAGGGTTTTTCATAATGCTCACGTTTACGGATTTCAGAAAGGATCCCTGCTTTTTCACATTGCTTTTTAAATCTACGCATTGCGCTTTCAAAGGTCTCACCTTCTTTAATTTTAACTACTGGCATTTCATTCACCCCCCTTCATTTTAAGCTCACCCGATCATCTATCAAATCGGTTTTGGGTTCGTATCTTAAATTTCAGCAAAATTCAAGATACTTTACGAAGAATAATTTTAGACGAAAGAGCAGAAAGGTCTTTAAGACTTGTTTCCTCTATTTTCTCTCTTCAATATAATTCATTGATATTTATGTATTTTTTATATATCTAGAGAATAGTTTGTATATTATCACTCTAAGGGCTAGCGCCTTGTTAAATTAAATAGAAGGGATTTATTGCATATGGACAGAAACGTTCAAGACTTTGCCCGTTCAGTGCAAGAAAAAATACCCAAAGAATGTATCCTAAAAGACGCTCTTTCAAGGCACGCGTATGCAAATGACGCCAGCCATTATTACTTGGTTCCAAAAATTATAGTCCTAGTCGAAAGCGAAGAGCAAGTCATATGGGTTTTTCAATGCGCTAATAGATACAGTATTCCAGTTACAATCCGAGCTGCTGGCAGCTCATTATCAGGGCAATCAATAACAGACTCCTGCCTATTAGTTATCAATTGGAATTGGAGAAAAATTATAGTTGAAAACCAGGGTTTCAATATAAAGTTAGCCCCAGGTATCATAGCAAGTGAAGCAAATTATGCTTTAAAAAAATACCAAAGAAAGATTGGCCCCGACCCTGCTTCAAGTGATTTTGCCAAAATAGGTGGAATTATTGCCAATAATGCCAGTGGAATGTGCTGCGGAACAAAACAAAACAGTTATAAAACTCTAAAAGATATAAGATGTATTTTAAGCAACGGTAATATTTTTGATACCAGTTCTCTTTTCATTAGAAATGAATTTATAAAACACAATTTTGAATTAATTAACAAAATTATTTCTCTGCGAGATAAAATTAATTTAAGTGAAGAAATAAAAAATAAAATTCAGCAAAAATATTCTATAAAAAATACTGTTGGATATTCTGTTAATGCCTTTTTAGAATTTCAAGATCCTATCGATATCATTTCCCACTTATTTGTTGGTTCTGAAGGTACTTTAGGTTTTATTTCAGAAGTAGATTTGTATACTGTAGAAGACCCGCCCATTAAAAGTGTTGCATTATTAGTATTTTCTGACCCTGAAAATGCTTTAGAATTTGTGAATGAACTTGATTTAAAAAATATTTCTTCCCTCGAATTTTTAGACTCTCAATCTTTGGAATGTATTAAATCAAAAATAGAGAAATACATTCCCGATGAATATTTTCAAAACTTTAAAACTCCTTGCCTTCTTTTAATGGAAGTACGCGAATTCAATTTGCAAGAATTATTAAGTAAATCAAGTAAATTAGGAAAAGATATAGAAAACAAAAATAGAGTTATATATCAATCAAGCTTTTATTTTCAAACAGAATATGAAGAAATAATAGGAATTAGAAAATCGATATTACCAATTATTCAAAGCAAAAGAAATAATAATAGCATTTGCTTACTAGAAGATATTGCATTCCCACTTAAATATCTTAGAGAAGGAATTATGAGCTTATATTCTTTATTTAAGAAATACTCATTGCAAAATTCTTGTGTCTTTGGACATGCAAAGGATGGTAATTTGCATTTTTTACTCGAACTGAATTTCAATAAACAAAATGACATTGAAAAATATGACTACTTTATGAAAGAACTCGCAGTTGTTGTTTTAAAATATAATGGTTCTCTGAAAGCAGAACATGGTACAGGGAGAAATATTGCCCCTTTTTTAGAAAATGAATGGGGAAAAGAAATTACCTCAATTATGTATGAAATAAAAAATATTTTTGATCCAAAAAATTTATTAAATCCAAATGTTATAATTTCAGCCGATAAAAAAATTCATGTTAAAAATTTAAAATCAATACTAAATATCAACCCACTCTTAGACAACTGTAATGAATGCGGACGTTGTGAACAAGTGTGCCCTTCTACAGGATATACGTTTACTCCAAGACAAAGAATTACTGCACTGCGGGCAATTGAACATGCTAAAAAAGAACAAAATATTCGCTTAGCTAAAGAAATGGTAAGAGAATTTAAAATAAAAGGTTCTGATTCCTGTGCCGCTAGTAGTATGTGTGCCATTGTCTGCCCTGTAAAAGTTGACACGGGGCAAGTTATTAAGGAGTGGAGGAAAGCTCATCGAAATAAATTTTTATATCCTGTAGTTTACTTTATTAGTAAAATACACTTTATTATTCCTTTCATAGGAAGAATTTTTTTGTCTTTTAAAGGAATCAAATAATGGAAGAAATTTACCTTTTTCCAACTTGTTCTGGACAGATATTTAAAAGTAAGAACTCCATGACAAAAAAAATTATTTCAATATTAAATAAATTAAACTATAAAACAAATATTTTAAGCCTTCCTAATGAATGTTGCGGATTAATGTATACAAATATGGGATTTCCAGACATTGCTGAAAAAAAAATATCTTCACTCCAAAACAAAGTTAAAAATAAAATACTTTTAATAGAAAATTTAAGTTGTTACCATGAAATAAAAAAACAAAATTTATTTTGGGAAAATATTTTAAATCCCCTTGATTTTATTCATTCTCAACTCAATAATTTAGACATAATACCTCTTCAAGAAGCTGGAGTTATTCATATTAACTGTTCTGTTACTAATGAAAATTTACAAAATAAAATGCTTGAAATTGCCAAAAGATGTTTAATCAATGTAATTATTCCAGAGCAATTGATGTGTTGCGGATTTGCCGGAAGCAAGGGCTTTACAAATGAAAAATTAAATATAAATGCTTTAAGAAATTTCTCTGAACAAATTTCCTTTAATTGCCAAAAAGGGTATACATGTTTGGAAACTTGTGCTCTAGGTTTTAATAAACATACGGATGTTTATTTTACCTCAATATTTCAATTACTTGATTCATGTAGCAAGAAAAAAAATGAGTCGTTATGAAAATTTTATCACTTCCAGTCATTTCTAGTTTAATTTGTGGTATTTTGCTAGCAGTTATGAATAATTTAAATGGTGTTCTAGCTAGATATACCTCCCCCCTTTACTCCTCATGGGTTGCACATGGTGTAGGAACAATTACCGCTATTTTAATTGTGTGTTATCTTTTATTTAGAAAACAAAAAAAAGAAAATAAAAAAAAGCAGATTATTAAAAGTAAAGCATACTATTTTTATTATATTGGTGGGATTATAGGTGCATGTACAGTTATTTTTTCTTCAATTGCTATCAATAGTGTTATTGGCTTATCTGGTACTTTATCTTTAATGCTACTTGGATCGGTGTGCTTTGGAATTTTTTCTGATTTATCTGGAATATTTGATACGACGAAAAAAAAATTTCAACGCAATGATGTATTTATTATCAGCTTTATTTTGTTTGGAAGCTGGCTAATCATATTTTGTCGTTAGGTTTAAATAATGTTATATTTTATTTTATTAGCTTTTTTCAACGGAATAATTATTGGCTTAAATAGAGCCATAAATGGAAAGTTAAGTGATTATATAGGCCCCTTTCAAGCATCGTTTGTGAATCATTTTGTTGGTTTTCTTTTTTTAACAATTTTATTTTTTAGTCTCTATCAGTTTGAAATACCAAATCAAAACGAAATTCCTTTAGCTGCTTATTTTGGTGGTTTTTTTGGTGTTTTTATGGTTGCACTTAGCAGTTACTCTTTTATGAAACTTGGAGCAACAAAAAGTCTTATTTATGCCATTAGTGCACAAATGTTAACTTGCGTAATTATTGATACTAATGACTATCACTCACTAAAATTTATTGGAAAATTAATAGGAGTTTGCTTTATTATCCTTGGTGTTTATTTATTGCAGAAGGGGAAAGAAGGTGCGGTTATAGAAAAAAATTTAAATACTACTAACTAATTATTTACTATTTACTATCTATTTTTTTACAAGAACTATATACTGGTAATTTATTATATCCAACATTAGGATTGTTTGAATTATACTGGAGAATGTAATTCTTTTCTAGCAAATTTAAACTCTTTTTTGTAATATTTTTTTCGCGAAAAATAACTTCTTTTATTATTGTAAAAGATAGAATATCATCATCAGAAAAATCTCTTTTTAATAATTCTTCATCAATAGATCCAAAATAATTGTAATTATTTGTAAAGTCTTGCCCAATATATATCTTACCATTTGGATATGTTATTTTATAAATAATTTTGTAATTATTCTTATATTTCTCTTCAATTGAACTCTTCTTATTCATAATATTTTTCTCCAAAATAACTTTTAACTGATAAAAATGACTAAATACTTAGAAATCCAAATTTAATGAAAAGATTACAAAATAATTTGCAAAAATCTATAAAAAATTTAATTTTTAAAAAGTTATTTTTGCTAAAATAACTTAATTATCCATAACCTAAAAAAATTGCCCTTTTTAACTTTAACTAAAAAAAGGAATAACCGCATGAAAATAATCCAAATTACAGACTCACATATAAAAAAACATGCTAATGCACTATTGTATGGAGTCAATGTCCGTGAACAATTTGAAAAAGTGATCAAACATCTTTTAACCTCAAAGGAAGAGTTTGATTACTTTTTACTTACAGGTGACATAGCTGATGATGGCTCGCCCGAAGCATACGAGTATATTGCTAAACATTTAGCATACTTTAATAAAAAAGTTTTTTATATAAATGGCAATCATGATGATAAAGAAACGATGCTGAAAACATTTTCTCAGTTTCCAAATTTTGAATATTTAAATACCTTAGATGTTGCAAATTTTACTTTGGTAGGTATAGATTCCTGCCTTCAAGGAAAAGACTTTGGTATTATTAATGAAAATGAACTTTTGCGAATTAAAACTATTTTGTCTAAATTATCTACTGTAAATAGAGAATGTGTTTTAGTATTACATCATCACCCAGTGCTGGTGAATACACCCCTTATTGATGATTGCACTTTAGTAAACTCTGAAGAATTCCTTAACCTAGTTAACAAATTTTCTTGTATAAAGTTAATTCTTTCTGGTCATGTTCATAATGATTATAAAATTCGTATAAATACAAATTGCTGGTTTGAATCATCTATTTCAACATTTATTCAATTCAACAAAGGTGGCGTTTACGAAACAGAAATGAATTCAGATATTTTTGGTTACAAAATAATTTCCTTTATGGAAAACCAATATTTTTCAAAAATAATTTCATTACAATAAAAAATATTTCTTAAATTAATTTTTTAAATAAGATAACAAAATGTATTTTATTTAGACTCATAAATAAAAATAAATATCTAAAAATATTACATTAAATGTAACTACTTAATTTATAAATATTAAAATATAATAATTAATTTTATTTGACTATAAAAAAAATATTAAGCATACATTAATTGTTTTTGTTATTTTTTTAATATTTAGTAAGATTTATTCTATTTTATATTTATATGTAGGATTTTATTATGTTTTTTAAACAAAAAACTTACCTTTTCCTAATTTTTATTTTCCTTTTAACCAGTTGCTCCAAGTCAGAAGAAAAAACTTTCTTTAGCAAAAAAAATTCGCAGAATTTCACTTTAACATTAAACAAAGATTTAGATAATGCAGAATTTTTTCAAGAACTAAAAAATGACTTTGAAAAAACCAGAAATTTTTATACAAATCCTGATGGAGCTATTGAACATATTAACCTAATTCAAAAAGAGTATTTGTCTGCAACAAAAAGTAGAAAATATGATTTAATATTTTCGTTGCTAAAAAAATTTCCAAATGATCACGCAATAGAAAAAAATTTAAAAGCAAAACACGATTCCCTGACTGAACTTTTAAATAAACTATATTTAGAAAATTCAGAAATTTTAAAAAAAGAATTACATTTTATATGGCTTGGTGGACCATTAGGTGAAGCGCAAAAAGAATATCTAAAAATTTGGGCTGAAACAAACCCAGACTACAAAATATCACTTTGGTATGATTCAGATTACCTCTACAGCTATGAGACAAATAGTTTAATTAAAGAAGCTATTCATAAATTTCAATCATTTCAAACAGATAAAAAAGAATCTATTCCAAAAGATCATCCACTTGAAAATAAATCGATAGAAAATATTATTCAAATACAAAATAAATTACATGCATATTTAAGACATAGAAAGATACAAAAGACCCCCTTGTCAATGGATGAAGAGAGAATTAAATTCTTAAATGAAAATATATATAAATCTAATACAATTAGTAATAATAAAATAATAGAAAATAAAAAAACATTACAAAATGATGTTGATAATTTAACAAAAAAATATCCAAACATTGAATTTAAAGATTTAAAATTAATAAAAGAAAAGTGGCAATTAAAAAATCCTTATTTTCAAGAAATTAATTTAAGATCAAATTTAGCTGCAGCAAGTGATCTTGCGCGCATTGAGTTATTAAACGAGTTTGGAGGAGTGTATTTTGACTTAGATATACTCCCCCAATTAAAAGTTTTAGAAGAACTTTATAACGAACCATTGGATGAAAGTTTAAAAAAATTTATCAAGAACAATGAAAAAGATATATCATTAACTTTTTACAAAGAACTTGTAAAAAATAAAATATATAATATGAGCAATAGAGATAAAATTGCAAGAAAGGAAGACCTTTTTTCGCGAATTGATAATCATGTTGATATCAATTTAGAACAAAAAGAATTGTTGAAAAATTTGCTTGAAGAAAAAATAAGTAAAGTTATAAGAGGACGAAATAGTTCTGAAATTTTTACAAGTCTTGGAAATATCAATATTAGACAAGGTGAATTCAAAACAGCAATAAAAAGTAATTGCGTTATAGCTTCACATCAAAGTATAAGAGAATCTGACTTAATTTATCAAGTTATTTCTGCTGTAAAAGAAAATTATAAAAATATAAATTCTTATCCAGAAAATAATCCAGGAAATTTCTATGAAAAAAACCCACATTTCATACAAAATACAAACAAAAACGAGACAATGCGAAGAATGAATAACTTAGATTCTTATAAATTCTACCGATTTGATTCTATTGTAGCAGGAAATAGAGTCACTATTTCAGTGAGTGGTCCTTCAGTATTTCGCAAAATAATTTCTAACGCAGTTGAAACAGAATTTTTAAATTCCCCCCATTATATAAATTTACTTGACAATACCTTTTACTTTTCACAAAGTAATAAATATTTTAGTATGTTTACTCAAGAAGATTTTATATCCTCTTGGGCTTTAAAAGAAAAAGACAACAGTAATTTAATTTCAAAAAATATTATACTAAAAATTGGTAATGATAGTAATACTAAAAAAGTTGCAAATTATATTTTTGAAAGCACCAAAGATGAATTAGATACAGCAATTATTGTTGATGACTTTCAAAACAATATTTCTAAAGAAGAAATTCTTTCAGCAAAACTTACTATTGTAGGACATGCAACACAAGACGCTAATGAAATTAAAATTGGAGATCTATCAGCTCATGATTTAGCAGAAAAAATAAATAAATTCTATATACATAACAAAATTAATAAAATAAGTATTATAGATTTTGTTACTTGTAATCCAACAAATGATAAAAACAATACTAAAATGATAGAAAATTATGTAAAAGGTGTTATGAAAAATTTAACTAATAATAACATCCAAATTGATATTGCATCTGCAAGAAAAAAACACATAAAAGTCAAGAGTGATGGAACTGAACTAACTAATGTTAAACATAATCTTTATAAAAACTCTGAAACAAAAGATAAAATATATATCATTCAGAAAAACAATGAATTTCTTGAAATAGATTCAGAAAATATCTACTTAACAAAAAAATCTAAGGCAACTCAGTTTGTTGAAGTAATTAGAAATATTTTAGCAAGTAAGTCAAATGTGCTTGGCGAGTTTGAACAGACAATAAGCGAACTCAGGACTGCAGATACAATTTTGCTGGAAAAAGAAAAAATAACAAGTACTATCAAAAAAATTCAAACTGCAAATTCTTTAGAAAAGGATTTCATACCAATTCTGACAAAACTAGAAAATGATAGCTCAAAAATTGATTTTATTCATAGCAAAACAGGTGAGTATAAAGCAGCGCATCTTTTTGAAAGAGAAGATATAACGAATTTACTGGAATTAAAAAATAAGACAAATTTAGAGCTAAGTAAAATAGCTTCCGTAAAATTAAATGTAAATGAAAATGGCTTAATTGAAGCGCATGGTTTAGGACTCACTCCTATGTTTATGACACAAGCTTTATTAAGTTACTTTCGCACCGATTCTGATAATTTTTTAAGTGAAGACGAAACTTTAAATAATGCTCTTAAATTTCATTCAATCCTAAATGATACTCAAATTGCATTAAATGTCTTAGAAACAAGTGTGCAAATCAAGGATATATTAAAAAATATTGTTACTTCTGGTTCACTGGAGCAATCATCACCATTTATTTTAAAATTCGCTTCAACAAATATCCAAAAAATAGGGATGGGTGCAAATATCATTTTTAATTTAGGAAGTATCGGTCTTGATGCGTTTGAACTTGCAAAAGCTAAAACAGGATATGAAAAAATAATCTTTGGTACCCAACTTGCATTTGATTTAGGTGGATTTTCTTTAGGAGCGCTGCAATTAGGAACATCTGCTTTAGCAGCAACAGAAATTGGTTCTACACTTGGTTTTGCAACTGCATCTTCTGTAATTGGTTATTTAGGAGTTCCTTTTACAGGTTTGGCAATAGGATTTAATGGTTTAGCACATACTGCTGCACAAGCTCAAGGCGAAAGTGTGGATATGGCTCATTATTTTTTAAAATATGAAAGAGATCATGAAAAATCCGGTGAAATTCATCCTGAGAATAAAAATATTATTTCTTTAGCTCAACACAATTTTACAAGAAAAAATAACAAACTTCATGCCGATTCAAATACCGCATTAATTCAATCTATAGATTTAATAGAAAGAAACAAATTAAAATTAACATTTGATAGTCATTACATGTATAAAACAAAAGGAAAATATGGACGAAGACCTAAACACTACAGCATTTTTGATTCACAACCCGCAGCTGATATTGACAGAAAATGTAATTACAGGTCATGTGAATATAATTTCAATAAAGAAAATTCTTTTTCTGTCTTAGAAGCATTATCTTTAGAAAAAAATAAAGTAATTGATTTGAGAAACGAAACAGCAATCGTTCTTCCAGCTATGCCAAAAAAGAATATATCCTACGGTTACTCTTACACAATTGGAATTTTTTCCCGAAATGATGCTGAATTAAAAACTGTTAGAAAAATGGAAGAACATCCTAATTCAGGATTTCTTTTTGAATTTATGGCCGATTTATTTGAATATGCCATTCGTGGTTTAGATTTTGTAACGGAAAAATATAATATTGAAGTAAAATTAGGCAGGCAAAATCGCACTTTAATTAGTCCTGAACTTGAAGAACAAAATTTGGGGCATATCTCATATACTTTTGAATCCCTTGCTGGTGGTACCCATACTTTGTTCCTTTCCAAAGACATTCAAAACTACCAATTCAAAGTTTCAGAACATGTAAATTGGTTCATACATGCTGCAACAATTCAAACAAATGAAATTAAAATAACTCGAAGAGAAAAAAATATTTTTATAAATATTGGAAATGCTCAACTATTTTTTGATAATAATCCTAAAAGTTTAGTGATTAAATTAGCTAATGGAAATTCTTATGCTATTATTGATGATAAAAAATATCTTGTAAGTATAGATGGGGAATCATTTAGAAACAATACTGATAAACTGAAAGAATATATTCTAAATGAAAAAAGAAGCGGAACTTTAGTAAAAAATTATAAATATGTCGAAAAATTTATTTCAAACACAAAAGGTGTTTGGGTTAATACTGAAAATTATGAAATCATAAGCCCTAAATTTCCATCTGGAATTGAAGATCATAGTGTTGATTTAGTAACAGAAATAGACAATGAAATTTTCTTTTATGTACCAAGTAAGTTGCAACTATTTTCTTTCAATAAAACTGATAAAAAGTTAACTGCATTACTCCAAGCTGTAAAGAAAGTTGAAGTAAAAGGAAAAGGTATTCTCATTGAATTAAATACAAGTATACTGAATTACTTTTCTAGGTTTAAATTATTTCTTAAAAATTCCAAAAATATAAATGTTTATTCATTAAGTTTATATGGCAGATATCCTGAATTTAAAAATTACTCTGAATGGCATCAATATATTAAAGAAAGAGTTGATTACGACGAAGGCTTTTATTTATTTGGTCAAGAAACGCATTTTAAATTAAATGATATTTTTACTATAAACTCAAGATCATGGATGATACCAGAATTAAAATCTATCACATATCTAAATAATGATGAACTAAATAGTTCCATAGATAGAAATTTAATTAAATTCAAGAAAGTTAATGATAATAATATATTTTTATTCTCTGTAAATAAATTTTCTAAATATGAAATATATAAGCAAGAAGGCGAATTATCAAATCCTAGCAAAGTTGATATTACAGATATTACAGATATTCAATTTGCTGATGACGAAATATTAGTACATACAAAAGATGGATTAATCTTCCAACTTGACGAAAATTTTAATCCTATATTATACGGATTTGATTATAATTGGTTAGAAAATCGTACCAATCTAAATTTAGGTGGAGAAATAGAAAAACATCTAAATGCCCTAATAAGTAAATATAAATTAAAAAATGAATTATATTTATTTAATCTAAATGGAAATAATTACTTATATAATCAAAAATTTAAATTTGTTTATAAAAATGATGTTAGTAAATCTCTTTTAGGATTTAGTGATAGTAAATTATTTTTTAGTGATAAAATTCATAAAATATATTCTTCTTCTTTCAATAATTCACTTGCCAAAAATTTCTTTATTAAAAAAGATATAGAACATTCAAAATATTATTTAGAAAATAACTTAGATATAAATCTATATGAAGTAAGAAATCAAGAAATTAATTTAAATTTTCTGTATACAAATTAGTATTATTAAAATTTAATTATCATCTATTATTTATTCTAAAATAAAAATAATTAATTTAATTAATAAAAATAAAATTAAACATATGATATTATTAATTTTTTATACTTATTTTTGAATTCTTATAAATCTATTTTCCTATTATTTAATAAAATAATTTCTATAAATTCCGATATATTTTGTATACAAAAATTAACTTGAGAATTTTTATGCAAAAAAAGATTTTGTTTACACTTGCTCTTGGTACTGCTATTAGTGTCTCAACAATTTACTTAAGTCAACCACTACTAGCCATATTACGCAAACATTTTCAATCTTCTGTGAGTGATATAGGACTAATTATCACTCTTACACAAATTGGATATGCATTAGGAATATTCATTTTAGTTCCTTTGGGAGACATTATAAACAAAAAAAAATTAATTCAAGTAAAACTTTTAGCATTAATATCGACATTGCTTCTTGCTGGTTTTTCGCAAAATCTAATTATGTTTTTCTTTGCTAGTATGATTATTGGCTTATTTGCTACTTCTGCACAAGATTTTGTTCCTTTAGCTGCAGATCTGGCAAAAGAACAAGAAAGAGGAAAAACAATTGGTTTTGTCATGAGTGGTCTTCTTCTCGGTATATTACTTTCAAGAACTTTTTCAGGATTTGTTGCTGAACAAGCGAGTTGGCAAGCTGTATTTTTTATCATATCATTCTTCATTTTTCTTATTTTTATTCTTGTTACTATCCTAGTTCCTCATCAGTCACCTAAGACAAATATAAAATATTATCAATTGATTCATTCCATGGGTAAAATCTTTATAAAAAATTCTATATTGCCATTAAGTGTTATTAGTCATGGATTTCTTGGTATTATTTTTAGTTCCTTTTGGACTGTTCTTACTTTTTATTTAAGTGATCTCCCTTTCAGTTTAAATTCTTCGCACATTGGATTATTTGGCTTGGCAGGAGCAGCAGGGGCAATTGCAGCTCCTATAGCTGGACGATATGCTGATAAAATAGGTCCTTTACTGAATATAAAAATTGCAATTCTTTTAATATTTTTTTCATTCCTTCTTTTATTTTTTAATCAAAACTCACTTACAATTTTGATTATAGGAGTTGTAACTTTTGATCTCGGGATCCAAGTATCTCTTATTTCACATCAAACGATAATATATTCATTAGACTCCAAAGCTCGTTCGCGTATTAATTCAATTTTTGTTACAATACTTTTCTTATTTTTTTCATTAGGTTCGTATTTAGGAAGTATCTTATTCCATCTTTTTGGTTGGAGAGGTGAATTAATTCTTTCGTTGCTTTGCTGTGTACTTAGTTTTGGAACACATCTTATTTTATCTGAAAAATATAAAAAATTTAAAAACGAAGTAAAGTAGAAATTTTTAAAATTTATTTTATTACAATAAATTTCTATTAATAAATAAAATTTAATATACATAAATGTAATAAAATTATTAGAAATAAGACAAGTATGCTGTTATAATTAACTGTAGATAACCATAAATGAAATAAATATAAAAAATTTATTATAAATTTTTTGCATTTTTATTTTATTTCAATTAAAACTCTAATCTTCTTAGGTTAGTATCATTTCATGGTTCGCGCAGGTGTAAAAACCTTTATTACTCGTTCAAGAAAGAATTATTATTTCAGTTCTTACATAAGTTTGAGTGCTTATAGAGCTATCAAATAATCTTTTCACTAATAATTTGCCAACACAAATAGAGGAGGCAAATTTCAGTTAGTTTTTATTATTCAGTAATTCGAGGAGATAATATGCTTAAATTTATAATTGCTCTTATTTTGCATCTTATATTTACTTTCCAAGTCTTAGCAAAGAATGATTTAAATTTAATAATTTATGATTGTAACTGTGTTCCATTTGAAAATAATTCTCCCAATAATGCAAAGGAAACCGTTCTAACACAAATATTAGGGACCCTATTAGACATTAAAGATAAAACAATATATCCAAAGATATTGAAAAATGCTTATTTTGATTATACAAATCAGGAATATGTTTTAGAAATGAAAGAAAATATTTATTTTCATAATAACCGTATAGCAACTCTAGATGATTTAGAATTTTCCTTATTAAGACATCACTACGCAACAGGTGGTCAAATAAGAAAAGGCTTTTTAGGAACAGTAGTGGGTATAAATAAAATAGCAGAACTAAATCTAAAAAAATATGTGAGAGGCATTGTTGTTGGTATTAAACAAGAAATTCCAAATAAGCTTAGAATCAAACTGGAAAACCCTGATCCTGATTTTTTATATAAATTTACAAATTGGCGTTTTTCACTCGTTCCTATGGAAGAATTAAAAGACAATTTACTAGATTGGAAGAAATATCCTGTAGGGGTAGGACCATACAAAGTTCTTGAGCCAGGATTTCAAAACGGTCACATGCGCTTACTAAAATATGATCAGACTTTAACTGAGGCTGCAGATGTATTAAATATATACACAGAAGTAAAAAAAGGAGTAGAATATGATATAAGTGTAATAGATATTCATCCTGGTTTTCAATCTTTTTATACAAAAGATCCTGTTTTACAACTAGGCTTAACTTTTGTGAATGCAAATGAATTGGGAAATAATTTAAATTTTAGAAAATTCATCCAGGCAGCTATAAATAGTAAAGAGCTAGAAAAATTATCTAAAGTTTATAAATCTGTTAATGAGGATATTTTTGATTTAAATCATGTTAACACTACTTGGGGTACAAGACGTTTCAAGTTAGAATATAACCCTAGTTTGGCAAAAATATATTTTAATAAAATACCTAAGCATTTAAGAGAAAAGGAATGGCTAGGAACAGTTTATTCGGGTAGTAATGAAATTATTGGGGATAAAGTTTATTTTTTAGAAGAAATAAAGAAACAACTTGCTAGCTATGGTTTTAAAATAAAATACGTCATTTTTAATGATCAGTATTTACCAAAAGAATTAGCAGAAAAAACAGCTTTTGATGTAGGGTATTATAAAGTTGAACCTTATAATTATTTATATAGATTTGCTAGATTGCTGCAAAGCGCTCAAGATAAATATCCAAGACCATTATATGATGCAAAATTAGAAGAATTATATGATAATGCCTTAAATGCAAAATCACGAGACGAGA
Organism: Pigmentibacter ruber; assembly: GCF_009792895.1. Classification (NCBI taxonomy): domain Bacteria; kingdom Pseudomonadati; phylum Bdellovibrionota; class Oligoflexia; order Silvanigrellales; family Silvanigrellaceae; genus Pigmentibacter; species Pigmentibacter ruber. The sequence goes on along the minus strand of NZ_WSSC01000002.1, from coordinate 1,403 downwards.
AATTTATTTTAGTCAACAAACTAAATAATTATGTGCATGAAAAGGCCTATTGGTTTCCCCTTGTTGAATGTGGACGAGGTATTTATTATAACCCTAATACTATTAAAGCTATTAGTAAGAATGAAAATGATCTTTTATTTTTAAAAGTCGATGAAGTTGTTATGAAATAGTAATTTTAATCTATTATTGAAAGAGGAACAGGTATTAACAGAAAATTCTTATAAGCCTTTTAAATTTTTTTTATTATCTTTATTTATTTTAATCCTAACATTCCTAAGATCAAATAATTAAATACCTTTAAATTTTAAATTCATCTATGTTTGAAAATATTTTTAAACTTAAAATAATTGAAAGTATCTTTATTTTAATAAAAATATTTTCAATTAATAAACATAAAATATGCAAATCCTTATTGATAATAAATATTTTTGATCACCAAAAATTATACTAGTTATAGAATTGAATTAGTTAGTATTATTAATTAACTTAAAAAAAATATCAATTATTAATTTAATTAACATTTATATTTAAATTAATAATTTTTGAATTATAAATTTTACAGAAAGAATAACTATGAAATTGATAAAATCTTTAATTAAATTGTCACTTTTTGGATTCATCTTTATATTAATAATTGGGTTCTTAGTTTCAAAAAAATCTAAAAATAATGAATCATTAACTAGACAAGAAAACATTGTGCCGCAATCTAATATTAAAAAAGATTCTAATACTACACAGACGAACGAGAATACAGAAATTACTGTAAGTTCAAGTCAATTATCAAAAGAATATGATGAAAATACTATTGCAGCTGATGAAAAATACAAAGACAAAAGGTTTAAAATAACCGGTAAGGTTGTCAGTATAAATACTGACTTTTCAGATACTCCCTATCTTGTGCTCTCATCAGGAAATGACTTTTTTACATCTCCTCAATTTTCTTTCGAATCAGAACATAAATCAGAACTGTCAAAAGTGAAAAAAGGAATGAAAATCACATTAAGTTGTATTGGTGCGGGAGACATAGTTAAAACTCCTATGAATAAAGAATGTTTTATCGTGAAGAAATAACATTCTGAACAACTCAAAAAATCATATTTATATTTTTAAGATATAGTGAAATAAACTATGGATAAAAATTTTTTATATAAAAAGAAATTATTATAGTAGGAAAACTTAAGAATGAATAAAATTTAAACTAAGCTATAAATTTGAATACAGAGTAGATTTATGAGGCAAAAAAAAAAGCCCTCACGGTTTGTGAGGGCCAGAAATAAAAGGCTGCACAGAGCTACTCTTCCACACCTAAGGGTGCAGTACCATTGCCGCAGGCGGGCTTGACTTCGGAGTTCGGAATGGGATCCGGTATTTCCCCGCCGCAATCAGCACAGCCAAAACGAGGC